>NZ_JAAHHE010000199.1:0-11814 GCF_010692525.1 Moorena sp. SIO3B2 | reverse complement strand
TGGCAAAATCAATCTCATACTCCTGCCATTGACGGGGCTTACTGCATTGGTGAATGCATAAAAATCCCCAGAGTTCAGTTCCTTTACGCAATGGCACCACCAGGTTAGCCCGGACTTGAAACTGAGCCAGCAGCTCAATGTAGCAATCGCTCAGGTCCCCATTGTAGATATCAGCAACTGCGTGTACTCGCCCTTCGACATAGTGGCGGGAATACTTTTGACTAAAGCAATGGTCGTGAATCTTCTTACCCAGCATCCTATCGTAGCCATTGACCACATCTTCCGACACCAACTTTCCATCATTAAAATCGGAGTCAGGGTCAAAGCGAAACAGACCCACCCGGTCAGCCATCAGGAGCTTACGGATTTCTATGGTTGTGGTCTTGAAAATGGTATCCAGTTTCCGAGATTGCCGGATCTTGTTGATTATTTTGACTGCTGATTTTTCTAGGTCTGCAGCCAATAGCAGTTGGCTGGATTTTGCTCGCAGTTGCTCAAGATACTCCGTTTGCTGGAGGCCAACCCCAAATTGTCGGCCCATCTGAGCTAGTATACCCACCTCCATTTTCTGCCAGTGACGAGGGCCATTGTTCTGGTAAGCTGCGAGTAAACCCCACAGGGTTTTCCCTTGCAGAATCGGTACAATCACATAAGCTTTAGCCTGAAATTGCTCTAACAGGTCAATGTGACACTGATCGTAATTAACCAAGTAAATGTCATCAACGGCTAAGGTTTCATTATTGCGATACCGACCGCCTTCGGTGTCCTCCAAATAGGTATCGCGCCAGACTTTTTTAATACTCGGTTCAACTAACGGTATCCAACCGTGTGCCACATCCTCAGCCACAAACTCACCACTCCAGTCAGGATTGAAGCGATACACAGCCACGCGATCGCACTTCAGCTGCTGCCGGATTTCTTTAGTAGCAGTTTGGAAAACATTGTTCAAGTCGGAACTCTTAAGTATCTTATCAAGCAACCGACTGGCTATTTTTTCCCCCTCAACAGCAATATCCAGTTGCTCCGATTTCTCCTGTAGCTGGGCTGCCATGTCCAATTGCTTGAGAATACTACTGAGACGGTCACTGAGTAGTGACAGCAGCACCACGTCACTATCAAGCCAGCGCCGAGGGCGAGAGTTTTGGTAAACGGCAAATAAGCCCCAGAGGTGTTCACCATCAAAGATTGGGGCTATAATATAAGCATTGGTCTGGTATTTTTCTAAGGTTTCAATGTAGCACTGTGAAAAACCAGCGGCATAGATGTCGTCAACTCGCTGTACCTGCTGACTTTTGAAATAGCTGCCCCCTTGTGTCTGCTTTAAATAGGTATCGGTATTGGGGCTGGCAACGGATCCGATTTGCTTGACCGTACAGCGCTTAGAGGACAATAGATCTGGTGATGTCAGGTTAGGATTTTGCTTTTGGTCTTGGAGCAGGCTCACCCAACCCTCTGCAACCGACTCAGCCACAAATTCACCACTCCAGTCAGGATTGAAGCGATAAACCACTACCCGATCAGCCTTGAAAAATAGGCGCACTTCTTGACAAATGTTGCCATGGGCAATATTGGGATCAGAAGACGGTGGAATTGTGGCCAAGATTTGAGCCAAGACCTTTTCCTGCTTCACCTGCTCTCGCCGTCGGGTAAAAGATTCCACTGGCTGTAGACTTAGCCTCAGTTCAGTAACAACTTGGTAGAGCAGACTAATGTCAGCTTCCTGCCATTCCCGGGAACCAGAACATTGCTGCACCACCAGTAAGCCCCACAATTGCCCATCGATCAAAATCGGTAGACTTAAGCTGGCTTTGACCTGGAATCGTTCTAGCAGTTGGAGTTGAAACGGACTCAGAGCCCGGTCATTAATATCATTAAGGGCTACAACTTCCTGTTCCTCGTAGGCTGAGGGATTCTCTGCCCCAAAAGCAATCACTGGTAGGTACTCCCCCTGACTGGGAGTATAGCCACCCACCATCGACTCAACTAGCACTGTACCCCGATTCTCGGACTGGAAGCGAAAAATCAAGGCTCGGTCTACCCGTAAACCCTGACTAACCTCAGTCACTGTGGTTCTCAACAGGGCATCACTAGTTTCTGCTTTGCGCATCTGAGTGGCCAGGTGGAATAACCACTGCCGCTCACCCTTGCAGTGTTGCTCAATATCCACGGCTAGGTGGAACTTCACCCCGGTAGGTGTCCCCTTGCCATTGCCATTACTCGATGATTGATTAAGTTGGGACTTAGAACTGAGTATTTCCTCAGATTGATCAAATTTCTCAAATTGTGGCATAGTTATAGTTTCGGTTTGTTCAACATCTGGTAATGGTAAAATTTCCGACCATGATGGCATCTCAGAGGCAATCGAGTCGGTAGTAACCCTGCCAATCGACTGTTCAATGGGCAGAGTTAGTGACGAGCTTGCCAACCAGTCATAATTGGTTTGATGGGATTGATTTGGTTGATCAAAACTCGTCATAATTGCCCTGATCAATTGCCAGATCTCGGAGGAGGCTAAGTCGAAAAACCTCAAGACTCCCCTCCCCAAGACTCCCCTGCTTGATGTGTCTGCCATAGGGGACACTGAGTAATAGCCGTGACATCCAAGACTGCACCGCCATTCCCAGGTAGGTACCCCAGGACAAAAGGCAGTAACCTAGGAGGAAATAAGCCAGAAGCCGGTGGCTGGAGTTGCTCCAATTCATGTAACTCAATATCATTTACTTGCGACACCACCAAACCCACAGACTGGTCATTGACCTGAACCACTATTGCCACAGGAGATAGGGAAACTTGCCCTTGCTCCGACAAAGGTGGATAGCCAAGCAGCTGGTTTAGGTCTACCAACCAGAGCATTTCTGAGCGCCAATTACCAATTCCCAAAATGCAACTGGGCATTTCCGGCACCAGCAGAACGTCCGGCAGATTCACCCTGATAATTTCTGTAATCTGCTCTAGGGGCAACAGAATACTATCCTCAAAGCCAAGAGGAAAACGCAGCAACCGCACTCGGGTTTCTGGGGTTAGTGGATCTAAATTCAGTAGGTCAAGATTGGTTTGTGTTACCACTGGGTCAAGGGAGTTCAACATTATCTAATACCTAAGACCTAAGACCTAATACCTAAGACCTAATGCCTAACAATTGCTGGATTGTTTGTATTAGTTCTTGTTGGTTTATCGGTTTAGGTAAATAGGCATCAGCTC
The DNA here is from genome assembly GCF_010692525.1 of Moorena sp. SIO3B2. Classification (NCBI taxonomy): domain Bacteria; kingdom Bacillati; phylum Cyanobacteriota; class Cyanophyceae; order Coleofasciculales; family Coleofasciculaceae; genus Moorena; species Moorena sp. SIO3B2. The sequence continues at coordinate 8,613 of NZ_JAAHHE010000199.1, read as the reverse complement.
CCAGCATCGAACCCCAGAGTTTGTCGGCATCAGTTCCTTTAGTTGAGCAAATCACCACTGGGATGGTTTGGGTGTTGGAATTAGTCTTGAGTTCCCGGCACAGTTCAAACCCGCTTTGTCCTGGCAAAATAACATCAACAATCACCACATCTGGTTTCTGGGACTGGAGTTTGATCTGGGCATCCTCACTACTTGTGACACTAACTACCTTGAGACCAGCTTCTCTGAGGTAACCACTTAGCATCTCATTTTCTGTCAAGCTATCTTCAACCAAAAGGACTGTAGTCATAATTTTTTTTGAATATAAAAGTATTGAGTATGTTAATTTTTTTTGATATATTATAACTAGTAAATATTATTTATATTATAATATATTTGCCCTGATTTGCAATTTTTTTAATTTACAATAAAAAAATTAATAATTAGTACTTTAATAGGTATACTCAATTAATTGTGATAATTTTTTATCGAAAGTTCCCTACTCCCTACTCCCTGTTCACTTTGCTAAAGTATTAAAGTAAGTAGTCAACCGGACAGGATATTACGACTAACCCCGAGATACCTTTGTAGAATTGTCAATACCTTTGACCGAGTAATAGGCTTTGCTAAAAAGTCTGTAGAACCGACCATCTTTGCCCGCACTCGGTCTACAATTCCGTCATTACTGGTGACCATAATCACTGGCGTGTCTTGAAACACCGAAACCCGACGAATTTGTGCACAGACTTCATACCCGTTTAAAACTGGCATGACCAAATCCAAGAAGATCAGCTGTGGTTTGCACTTTAGCAAGGTCGGCAAGGCTTTGATGGGGTCTTGAACATTGATAAATCGATAGCCAGCATTGGCAAGAATTTGACTCATGGTCAGCCGATCGATGTGGCTGTCTTCGATATAAACTACCAAGGGACTAGCTGGTAATGTCATTACTGGTCCTCCAAACCTTCGAGCATTTTCTGGCATTGGGTTAGTGGCTTTAGTAAAGTGAGTATCACAGCGCCAGTCCCCAACCTCGATCAGACCCATCACCTGATCTCGGATGTAGGGCATGATTGATTGGGCCAGAGCCAAAAGATTCTGTTTCAACTTGAGAGCTAAATCCCTCAAAGTGCGATCGCCATCCACCAAGGTAGTTAGATTGTGGTAGGCAAGTAATGAGGTCTGCTGTCGCAATTTGTCAGCATCCCAGATCACCGGAGCCAAAGAAGGGGAAATATTTACCAAACCAGCCTGTTGCCAAGGCTCCCAAGCAAGGCTTGCCTGTTGCCAAATCTGATCAGCTCGAATTACTACCAACTTTGAATCAAAGGTTAAATCAGACGTTGAATCAGAGGTTGAATCAATAGTGTCTTGAGGAATCTGCCTGTAAGTTAGTTGCTCTGATGAACCACAGCGGAGTTGTTCCTGCCGTTGGATGATATCGAAAACTATTTCTGTACAGTTGCCAACAACAACCGACCTCATCTGTTTTAGCGGTACTTTCCCCTGTCTGACTAGTTCTGCTAGAGATGGGTAATCCCAATACACCGGCTGAACCGACGATCCCTGACACACAGGAAATGCTGATAGTTCTGGGCAGTGTACAGACAACTGCCGACACCAACGACGAATCGGATGCATTTTACTAGCACCCCCAATCAAACGACCCAAGTGGAAAGAAAGACTCCACTGCTGACCGTGGGGATCTTTAATCTTCAACCGACCAGTCAATTGCGCCTTTGCGCAAGCTTGAATCTGTTGTGCCAGTTTGTCGGTAGTCAATAATTTGTCAGTCGTCATTGGTGTCTCTATGGATATATAGCAATGCCACTAGTAATTAGTAACTATTAACTAACAATTAAAAATGAATAATTAACAAGTAATAATCATAGTTTTATAGCGCCTCTATTAGCACCGATGTTGTCAATAGTTCCTGTTTTAATTAATACCTAGATACCTAGATACCTAGATACCTAGATACCTAGATACCTAGATACCTAATAGGTAATATTGTGAATTATAATATTGTGAATCCTGATATTGTGTATAGTTTTCAGAACTTACGCAGCCACTATATTTGTATATTGTTTACAAAATATCGGGTTTTTCGCCCAGTTTTCCGTAAATCATGGTTTTGTAGGAATGCACCAAACTGGTAATGTTAGCAGACAAGTCAAGCCAAGGTTGTGGAGATGCACCATTATCGAGTTTCACTAACCATAAGCAAAACTCGGTTAGCCAAAATGAAGGTAAATTAGTAGCTGACCTTGATAAATTTTAGCTTCATTAAGGTTGTTTTTTAAATAAAATTAATTAAACTTAACTTTATTTATTCTGGCTTAATCATAACTATGATATAAGTCTTAAGATACGCTAATTGTCGTAGGATACTTTGCTAACTAGAAAATCTAGCATCTCTCAGTAACATCAGCAACAAAATATAGCTAACTTTATTAAGTCTTTAAAAAAAGGATTATTTATTTTCAAAAGAATTAACTGCGAAATAATCGTGTGTACTGAGTTTCGTGAGCCATACTTGCCAGGGCTAATCCCCAGCCACAACTACTTAATTTTTCATCCGCCAAAGTTAAAACATCTTCGGTGGTCAGAGTAAGTCTATGGTTGAGTGCTAGGAGTAGCTGTTGACCAACGGTTTGACCAAGGGGAATCACTTTGACCCCAGCACCGATCACATTAGATGCCCAGCTATGTAAGTAACCTAAGACTGTGGCTGTAATGTCAATGTGCCAGTGAGCAGCCCCAATCCCAAACGCGATCGCATAATTACAGGGTTGACCCACAGCTGATGCTACATCGTGTAGAGAGATTACATTTGGTTCAGAGGTTACATGAGTTCTCTCCACAATGGTTTCACTGGGTGGGTGCAAATCCAGCAGTAACCGCATCAACGAGTTACCCATCTGCCAACTTTGCGTCCGCAATTCAGCAGTTTCCTTAGCAGCACTTACCCAAGCATTCCAGTAGTTCAAACCCTCTAAATCCCCTTTGCCATAACTTTCGTAAGCTCGGACCATAACATAACCTTCTAATCGAATGGCTCCATAGCGCAGTTGATGCTCTAGCCACTGGTGCAGAGTAGCCTGGTTGTGAATCACACCAATATCAACTAAAGTTTCCAAACCCTCGGAATAGCCGTAAGCACCTACTGGTAGTACGGGACTAGCCAGTTGCAAAAGATTCAACAAAGAATTAGGGACTAGGGGATCTAAATGCATTCTTGCTTGTTGCTTATTGCCATAGTGCACTGTCTGTACATCATACCGAATCCCAATCCCACCCTCCTTCAGGATTGAAGAAGAGACCGAAGAGGGGGAAGAGGCACCAGTAACAACTGAGTAACATGTTTCTCCTGATCGAGACCTGCTCGATCCTGTCATCCATTACATCGGTTAAACCATCCCTTGCCCCTCTAGCAATGAGGAGTTACCCCCCTAAATATATATATAGTGTGTATTTTTATATCAAAACACTACATGTATGGTTTTTGGGGACTATCCACATAACTCCTAAAAATTTCCAAAAAAAGTTTGCCCAAACCCTTGACACCGCTTGTAGTATTTATGTAGTATATAAACAGAGCGCAGAGGAAAGAGTCAAAAAGCTCGAATCCAAAAGCTTACACCGAACCTTGACAACTAAATATGTAACATACCTTTTGATTCATGTTTGGATATAACTGTGTTTGCTCATCACGTGGGGATAGACCCTTGGGTTGATTCCCCACAGAGTGAACTCAAAGATTTATCTAAAAGATTGATCTAAACTCCAACGGATAAACTGCTCAAGTCCTGGGGCTGTAGCTCAGACGGTCAGAGCGCCTGTCTGTCGAACAGGAAGTCGCGGGTTCGATTCCCGTCAGCCTCGCTGTCTTGATGCAGTCGCTCATGGGGGAAACCCCCAAGACCGTAATGGTGCGTTTTCCGTAGGCGAATTAAATTCGCCACGGGTCGCACCTCTGCATCGCTCTTTGCAGTCGCTTTTATCGGTTGGAGGTGCAAATCCTGCTCCAATCAGTGACTCCAAGCAGTGACTCCAAGCAGCGTAGCTCAAAGGTAGAGCGTCTGGCTCATAACCAGGTGGGTGCGGGTTCAAGTCCCGCCGCTGCTACCACATACGGAGATGGTGTAACTGGCAACATGACGGTCTCCAAAACCGTTGATCTGAGTTCAAATCTCAGTCTCCGCGCTCCCGTGCCGTAGGCAAATTTGGTTAAGCCGCTTGCCTTTCAAGCAGGTGATTGCGGGTTCGATCCCCGTCGGCACGATGAATGCCCTGTAGCTCAGTTGGAAGAGCAGCGAGCTGTTAACTCGATGGTCGCGGGTTCGATCCCTGCCAGGGCAGTCAGGAGGGGTTTGATCTTTCTCCTTTGTATCCCCCGGTAGCTCAGTTGGGTAGAGCGCTCGCCTGAAAAGCGAGAGGTCGTCGGTTCGATGCCGACCTTGGGGGGCTGTCACTTGCTATTGCAAGTGCTCAATGCCGGATGGACGATTGGCAAGTCGCCGTGACTCTGAATCACGGAGAGGTTGGTTCGAGTCCAACTCCGGCATTCTATTGTTGAAGGTTAAGCAGTTGAAGGTTAACCGGTTGAAGGTTAACCGGTTGTAAGCTTTAACCAAACAACCTACCCTACTTCGGACGCCAAAGGCGAACAACCAAACAACCGTAGGCCTTAAGGCCACGCGATCGCGTTCAACCTTCAAACCAAATCAATTTTGATAGCAACTTGGTATCAAATATGCTCCTGTAGCCCAATTGGCAGAGGCGACCGTTTTAAAAACGGTCAGTTGTGGGTTCGACTCCCACCAGGAGTACTAACGGGGTGTAGCGCAGTTTGGTAGCGCGCTTGCTTTGGGAGCAAGATGTCGCAGGTTCAAATCCTGTCACCCCGACTTTACCCCTGTGATGCAATTGGTAGACATCACTCCCCCAGAACGAGTGTCTTGCAGGTTCAAATCCTGCCAGGGGTATCGCAGGGATGGAGCAAGAGTAGGCTCGCCAGGCCCATAACCTGGAAATCAGTGAGTGCAATTCTCACCCCTGCCACCAATTTGCAGCCATGATGTAATATCATCTCTGGTTGAATACTTATTATTGAAAGTTATTGAAAGGGGTTTGTCAAGTAAAAACTATAAAGTAACAAATAATAAATAACAAATAACAAATAACAAATAACGTAAGCTATCAGCTATCAGCTATCAGCTTATGCGGGATGCTTAATGGGCTTTTTCCCAGACTTTCAATTGTCATTAATGTCGAACTATTCAATTCTACCGTTTGTGGGATGCGCACGGTACGCGAACGAAGTTTATTTTAATCTGACGGCTGACAGCTGAGAGCTGAATGCTGACACTAACACCATGGTTGACAAGTGATTAGCTAGGAGATACAAATGAAGAGATAAGGAGGGTAAAATGACAACTATGACTGTCACAGATGCTCTAGCAGAGTTGACCTTGCTGCAAAAGCGCATTGACTCAGCCAGAGCAGCTTTGGACAACAACACCTTAATTTCTGTGGTTGAAGTCGGTCAAGTGCCAACAGGCTTCAAATCACGAGAAGATTATGAGATAAAAGCTAAAGCAGCTTTGCAAAAAGTGGATGCCTTGATTGCCAGAAGGCGGACGATCAAGAGAGTAATTGTCTTATCCAATGCGTCTACAATGGTTACGGTTGCTGACCAAGAGATGACTGTGGCAGAAGCCATTGAGATGAAGATGTTTATCATGTATTATGAAGCAGTTATCGGTACTATGCAGTCAGCATATACTAAAACCCTGAATCACTATAAGACGGCACAAGCACGAGTCAAAGACAGACTTGATAAACTAGCTCTAGAAGTGCTAGGACAGAATGCATCGGTTGGTTCACAGAAGTATCAATCCTTGTCAGATAGCTTTCTAGCTAGAGAAGGGGTTGAACTACTGGATCCTACTAACCTGGCTGAAGAACTTGAAAGACGACAAACCTTTATTGAACAGTTCAAGTCAACAGTTGATCGAGTACTCTCGATCAGCAATGCTAGGACAATGATCGAAATTCCTGATTAAAATGGTGATGCGTGCTGGTCACTCGAAAATCTCTAAATTTATGGTTTTTAAGTAAGATGGATAGCTCAAATTGGTAGAGCATATGATTTGTAATCATTGATTGTTGGTTCAAATCCGACTCCATCTTAAGCTAAATTTAAAGGTCAAAGGTTAACGGTTAACCCTTAAACCTCAATCATCAAACCTTAGCTTATCAACCTTCAAACCATAAAAGTCAACCATCGATAAAATCCAGGGACTATGGTTTTAGGTTCCATAAAACCTTGAGGTTTCCACCTGGCTGAGTGGTCAGCATTCTCATTATTCAGCAACAATTATGACAATCTATTTTTACGGTACTCGCCAAAAACCCTATGGTTGTTTTTCCAACTTCTCCCGACATGGCTTTGAGCTAGATGAATTGTGGTGGGCGACTAGTGAGCATTTCTTCCAAGCCCAAAAATTTGTGACTACTGATTCCTCTTGGTATGACAAAATACGTGAGGCAAAAACACCAAAGGAAGCAGCAAAAATGGGACGCAATCGCTCTCATCCTCTTCGTGATGATTGGGAAAAAGTCAAAGATGAGATTATGCAGCGAGGAGTGTTACAAAAATTTGAAACCCATGGTGATCTTCGCCAGTTACTACTTGCTACAGGTGATCAGCTAATTGTTGAGAATTCACCCATAGATTATTACTGGGGTTGTGGTGCTGATGGTAGTGGGAAAAACAAACTAGGAGAAATTTTAATGACAGTCAGGGAAATATTGCGTGACAAGTAACTTGATGTTAACGATAGCAATCCTAAATAATTAGCACTAAATAATTAGGAATTTGTATTCTTTGAAACAACTTGGTGTCTGAAGCCAAAGTGGTCGCGGCGCTGGTTTGTGGAACCAGTCATAACGGGTTCAAGTCCCGTCAGACACCCTTAAGGAAGATGCCGCCGAGTGGACGGCAATCGGTCTTGAACAAAATTGCGACGCATTCCCCCACCTGGCCTTTGGCCACGCTACGCGAACGTTCAGGTGGGGGTTAAGGAGCAATCCACTGTCAGTTACCAAACGCTGGAACACTAATTGTTCGGTTGTCGTCTAATTTTTGGCAAGCTAAAATATTAAGTATAGGAGATTTGGTGATCAAGCGTGAAAACGCCAACTAAAGTCATAAGAACTGATAAGTGGCAACTTAATCCGAACTCCGATCAAAGACTACTATTCGGGGAAACGGTTAGGGTGTATCGCCGTGTTTGTCGATACTTGGTTGGCATGATTTATACTCACTGGCCTGAATTAGGGGAACTAACAGCGGATCAGCTAACTCCAGCTGTAGAGAAATTGATGCATCAGACAGCTAAACGTCCTAGTATCAAGTACCCCCAATTCAATAAAGCCTTTTACAAATTCCCCAGTTACTACCGTCGGGCTGCGATTGCATTTGCTGCCGGTCAAGTTAGTAGTTTTGTGACCCGTTACCGCGAATGGCAATCGGGAAACAGAAAAAGAAGGGATGCTAAACCTCCAAAGCTGAATCCAGAGACCGGCTGTTATCCATCCCTGTATAAAGGACAATGCTACAAGCTACATGGTTATGACCAAGTAGAAATCAAGGTCTTCAATGGTTCTGACTGGATTTGGACTACTGTTCAAATTGTTGGACTAAGAGAACGGCACCTGGTTGCGACCAATAAAATGATGTCACCTTCATTGGTCTTCAATGAAAGGGTTTGTTATTTATCCGTTCCATTTACATGTAAGCCAGAAAAGCGAAAACCAGAGGCCAATGTAACAGCGGTAGACCTTGGCATCAATACTACTGCAACAATAGCGGTTGTCACTGATGGCGGCACTGTAATCCACCGCGAATTTATTCATCCGGGGAGAGACATAGACCGTAGGGACAAACGACTAAAATCTGTATCTATGCGCGCGCGTCAAACCATGGGGAAAGGCGGAAAACTTTATAAGGGATTCTGCTCTTTGACCTATGACAAGTGCCGACGAATTAACCATCAAATCGGTCACATTGTTTCTAAGCGAATTGTTGAAATTGCTGAGCAATTTAACTCCGAAGCTATCGTATTTGAGAATCTCAAAGGATGGAGACCAAAAGGCGGCAAGAAACGGTCTAACCTTCGGCAAAGATTCCACGGATGGCTCAAAGCTAAAATTCGTAATTTTACAGAAATGAAATGGACTGAATTAGGAGGGAAAGTAGTAGAGGTTGTTGCAGCTTATACCTCCAAGCTTGCCTATGATGGTTCTGGTACAGTCAAACGCGATTCAAAAAATTATACCCTAGCAACCTTCCCCTCAGCTAAGCGCTTCAATGCAGACCTCAACGGCGCTTACAATATCGGTGCTAGAGGTGTGCTTAAACTCGTTCGCAGAAATGACAACGAGGGTCGTTCCAGCAAAAGATCTGGACGACCGCCTAGAAGCTGGGCTTGCCTTTGTGACCTGTGGACGCTTCGTAGTTCCAGGTTAGCATAGGACACCACCACCTCGTTCAGGTGGTGGAAGCTTCATAACCGTGGTACGGCAGCGATGTTGTAGGGGTTCGATTCCTCCATCTTCCTCTAGCCA
>NZ_JAAHHE010000198.1:0-11839 GCF_010692525.1 Moorena sp. SIO3B2 | reverse complement strand
CTCCTGAAGGGGTCGGGTTTTCACCGCCATCCAAACAGTCAGTTAGGTTTGAAGGTTTTTTAGTCCTTCTTTCCCCCAGCTCATACCCCTTATGTAATAAGGCTCTTAGCTGGAACGAGCCGCACTTCAATGAAGCTTTTACCTGAGAGTCTGACGTTTATGAACCGACTACAAAGGATTTATAGGTTAATTTTCCCAATCGTAGAGAGGTCGTGCCTCAGGGTTGCTCAGAATCTTTTCTCTCCTTTGCCGTACCGCTCAAGATGATGCGATTATATCACATTTTGGAGCTCCTAACCCCCACCTGAACGAGGTGAAAGAAGTTACCGTAAGACAGTTGAGCGATAGGCGCGACAGCCTGTGAGTCATAAGTTTAAGTTATATGAAATAAGGCGAGCCTGTCTAAGGTTTCGTCTCCGGGGAATGCGTCGCTCATTTTTTTTCAAATAAATATACTTAATTTATATGCTTATATGCTATCCAATGGTGTTTAAAGTCCTAACCTATAACCTTAGACATCTTAGCTTAATTTTCCAGTAACCGTCAAAATCCCACTCTTACCGCTAATCAGGTACTTCGCTCATGCTTAGCTGTCTCCAGCCATGGTAAGCTTCGACCAGTTGGCTTACAGAAGTCATTCCTTACCAACTCATTTTTGGGGATATTTTCAGTGTACAGTTAAGCCATTTCTTGAGCAAAGATAGATCAGTACCAGTGTATGGGCATCCTTTAACTCAATGACAGGTCATAATCTCAGATACATCAACAGGTTGTTAGGAGCACATTGTCTTTAAATGCAGGGAACTTTGAGTGAAATTGATATCCGTAGCATCCTGCAACTGATCGAGCTAGGTCAGCGAACCGGGGAACTCTTAGTCGAGGCATACAGCCCTCACCCTAGTAGCAAGGCTAGCAATAGTGGCAGCAATCGTTTTACCTCAGCTAGACTTTACCAGCAGCCAAAACTACCAAGTCCGCGTCCGTATTGGTTTGTATTCTTCCTGAATGGCCAGATTGCCTATGCTGCTGACAGCGATGGGAGCTTGACGCGCCTGCATGATTATCTACGCCGCTATAAAGCCAATGATGCTCTCGATAAATTGGAAAGTCTGTCGATTGCGGCTACCAATGCTCTAGAGTATGGTTACCTTTGGGCTTTGTTAGAAAAGCATGTGATCACACCAAACCAAGGGCGAAGCATCATTCAAAGCATGGTTAATGAAACCCTTTTTGATTTGCTGAGCCTTCACCATGGCTACTTTGTATTTGAAATTGGTCCGGCATTAGCACCGCAACTTACTACCTTAGAAATAGAACCATTGGTCAGAGAGATGATGAAGCAGGTGCAGGAGTGGAAGCAATTGTGCCCTCATATCCAATCTCCCCATCAGTGTCCAATGATTACTGCCCATGACCAGTTACAGGCTACACTGCCGGAAAAATCCTTTAGACTCATAAGCAGTTGGGTAGATGGCAAAACTTCTCTACGCCAGTTGTCCCGTTATCTCCATCGCGACCTAATCACCGTAGCTCGGGCTATTCATCCCTATGTACAACAGGGGTCAATCCAAATGGTGACCCCCAAAGAAGCAGATACGCCAGCCATTGAAGAGCAATGGGAGTTCAAGAAAGTTACACGATCTGTTGTCTGTGTTGATGATGATCTCGCAGTTGGAAAAGCTGTGGAATATACCCTAGAAGCCAAAGGTTATAAAGTCACAGCAATACAGAAGCCCCTAAAGGCTCTGAGTCAGGTTTTCCAACTCCAACCCGATCTCATCCTCTGTGACCTAGTAATGCCCGACCTAGATGGTTATGAGCTTTGTGGCATGTTACGCCAATCCACAGCATTTCGGCAAACCCCCATCATCATGCTCACAGGCAAAGATGGCTTTATTGATCGGGTCAGAGCGCGAATGGTAGGTGCAACTGACTACTTAACCAAGCCCTTCGGAGATCATGAGTTATTGATGCTTTTGGAGAAATACATTTGGTCGAGGTGATCTAGAACAATACCAAGGTAGTAATGCCCTGAGCAAAGAATTAGATCAAGGGGAGAATATTGCTCTGTCAGCCTTTGAGTTATTAATAGAGGCGTCTAACCTATCAGTTAATTAACCAACACTATCCTAATTAAACCCACTGGTCAAGCTAGGAGCTTCCACAAATTCAAGAAAAATATAGTCTTTCTTGCTATCACCACCGATAGATGAGGGATACTGTAATCATGATTTAATTTATAGACCCAAATCGGGCTGTGGTTTAATTTCACGACCTTTCCCGAGGGTCGAGCTAGGAGTTATGAGTAAAGTTTTAGTTGTAGAAGACAGCCTTGCTCAACGGCAGATGATCTCAGACCTCCTTAAAGGTAGTGGTTTGAAGGTGGATGTTGCCAGTGATGGTGTTGAGGCTTTAGAACATATTTTAGAGTCTTGTCCAGATGTAGTTGTCTTGGATATAGTGATGCCACGCATGAATGGCTATGAGGTCTGTCGGCGTCTTAAGGCTGACCCCAAAACTCAGAATGTGCCAGTGGTGATGTGTTCTTCAAAAGGTGAAGAATTTGACCGCTATTGGGGCATGAGGCAAGGTGCAGATGCATACATTGCGAAGCCTTTTCAGCCAACGGAGTTGATTGGAACAGTTAGACAGCTACTCAGAAGATAAATATATTGGTATTTGACGGGAATGGTTGCTAATTCGGACTTTGTAACTGACTCGGCTCTTGAACAAGCCCCAGAATTGCAGGAATTGGAAAGTCCTGAAGGCGAACTATACCTGCGATTTTATCTGCCATCTGGTGATGAATTTGCTCTGCCGGCTACTGGTATCAAAGAGGTAATTGACCCCTCCCCTGAACAAATTACTCCTATTCCTAATGCTTCCCCTTTATTGTTGGGGACCTTCAATCGACGTGGACGGGTAATTTGGGTCTCAGATCTGGGTCAGTTTCTGGGGGATAAAACGGTTTTAAATACAGACCGTATAGAAATCCCTGTTATTGCTATTGAAGATCAAGACACTATGCTGGGGTTGGCAGTTCAACAAATTGTCTGTACAGACTGGCTGGATGTGGAAAAGTTACATATGCCTACCAATGTTGCCGATAGTATGACTCCTTTCTTACGCGGTGAGTGGTTGCTAGACATTGAGTCTAATCAGGTTCTGCGACTACTTGATCATGTGGCGATTATACGCTCAGCAAGGTGGGCAGCCTAAAAATAATTATTAAAAATTGAACATTAAAAATTAGTTGGATTAATTATTATTAAATATTAATTTTTAATGCTTCGGGAGGAGGTAAATGGCATCCAGTATAAATTACCCCCAGCTGTATGGGGAAGCCGAAAAAGCCTATATGCAGGGCAAATACCAAGAAGCGGCAACACTCGTTGATCGTTTGATTGAGGATTTCCCCAATGAACCCAGTGCGCTGCTACTGCGGGGTCATATTTACTGCTATGGTCTACAGCAGTACGATTTGGCTCGGCAACAGTATGAATCAGTACTCAATCTGACCTCTGAGCCGGATTTTGTTAATTATGCCAATAACGGTCTAGAGTACGCCCAGCAATCCACAAATGGTCATCAAGATCCTGGGTTATCACCTGATGATGTCAATACATCACAGGTGAAACTAGATGAGACTGAGGAGTTGAGTGCAGAACCCACAGAAGGAAATTGGCAAGACTTCGCTGATTTTAATGATATCAGTGAATTTGACCCGGAAAGCTTAAGTTTTGATAACACAGGGGTTGATGATTTTGCTTCAGAATCCACCTCACCCTTTAAGGAGTCTTTTCAAGATTCCACTAGTGATAGTGATGAAGGAGCCATAGAGTTACAGTCTGCTGATAATCTAGACCCTTTTAGTATGGTCAGTGACTTAGAAGAAGACAGTGAGGATTTAGAGAGTTGGGAAATTGGCTCTGATTTAGAACTCGATGTTAATGCTGTCAGTAGTCAGACTTGTTACAATGGCACAGAAGGACACTTTCCTGAACTCTCTCAAGAGGAGGGTCTACAAACATTTATGGTGTCTCCTGAGGAGAATTTAGACGAAGAGCTCTCTTATGGTTCAGAACAGTTAACTAGTGAATCTAGCACAGTTGAGTTTAACGTCCTGGCTGAAGAAGAATTAGAGTCTCTGGCAGATTACGAGTTTAGTGATCTCGAGGAGCAATCAAAGAATTCCTTTGTTGAAGCCGCAACCCTGTTAATGAATTCACCAGAGCTTGAGGGGAATTTTTCCCCGACTCCAAGTTCTGATCCTACCCCGACTACCGAAGAAAATTATTCCAGGACCGAGCAGTCTTTGGAAACAGAGAAACCAACTTCTGGGGATACTCAAGCCTATGCTGACAATCAAGAGGACTTAGAATATCTCAATCAGGCTCCTGACTCTACTGAACCCTATTTATCGGGAAACTATGGCTCGGATGAGCAACTTTTGGACTCAGCTTATGAACACAATGGGTTAAACTCTCCAAGCCCAGACCAAATTAATTTGGAATCCTTTGATGATGATTCTTGGACAATGGATGATGTAACGGAATCAGAAGAGGAAATCTTGTCAGGAATTGAAGCACATCAAGGGGTAAAAGAGGGTTTTTTAGATGAGTTTGACCTATTTGATGATGATTTAGATTCAATCCCTGATTTCTCTGTTGATGATCAGCAACCACTGTCCAATGAGAGTGATGACAATAGTGATTTTGATGTATTAAGCACTACTGGCTCAACACTGGGAAGTACTGGGTCAATGGAGATGAACACCAGTGGTGTTAGTGCTGTACCCAGTCATGATTATCCGTCAGCCACTGGGAATGAGGAGCTATTTAGCCTTAGTAGTGCCACCGAGCCAATCCCTATTTATAATCCCACTAAAGACATTGACAAAGAGCTGGTTGTTAGTATTGACCAAGGTCGACTAGCTCCCATAGAAAACGCTCCTGTCAACCAGAAGAATTGGATGACTGCCTTGATTACTGGCGCGGTCTCAATGGTGGTGGTAGCGGGGGTGAGTGCTGGAGCACAATACATGGTTAGAGATAATCCATCCTTCAAAAACCACGTGCGAAATACTAGTATTATGATGACCCTAGCCGCTGGTGTTGCCAGTTTTGGTACTACTCTGGCTGTGGGAAATATTACAGCTAGGCAGATTAGACGTAGTACCGAAAACCTGAAAACCCAGTTTGAAGGAGTCTCTCAGGGTAATCTCAATGCCCATGCTACGATCTATTCCCAGGACGAATTGGGTCAGTTAGCCCATAGTTTCAACCAAATGGCTAGAGTCATCTTGACAACGATGACGGAAGCACAACGAAAGGCAGAAGAGCAAGAACAGGCAAAAGAAGACCTCCAACGCCAGGTAATTCGATTGCTTGATGATGTGGAAGGGGCAGCACGGGGGGATTTAACGGTACAAGCAGAGGTAACTGCGGATGTGTTGGGGGCAGTTGCTGATTCCTTCAACCTGACCATTCAAAACCTACGGGAAATTGTACAACAAGTCAAGCAGGCAGTCCGTCAGGTGACCAAATGTTCCACCGATAGTGAGTCCTTTGCCCGTAGCTTGTCTTCTGATGCTTTACGGCAAGCTGAGGAACTGGCGGTGACCCTGAACTCTGTACAGGTGATGACCGATGCTATTCAGCGGGTGGCAGAGAGTGCAAGAGAAGCTGAGGAAGTTGCCCGCTCAGCCTCGGCTACTGCTCTCAAAGGTGGTGAGGCTGTGGAGCGCACTGTGGCAGGAATTTTGCAAATTCGTGAGACTGTAGCAGAAACGACTCGTAAAGTCAAGCGTTTGGCAGAATCTTCCCAGGAAATTTCTAAAATTGTTACATCGATTTCTACCATTGCCTCCCGAACGAATTTGTTAGCACTCAATGCTAGTATTGAGGCGGCAAGAGCTGGAGAAGCTGGTCGAGGCTTTGCTGTTGTTGCGGATGAGGTACGACAGCTCGCTGATAAGTCAGCCAAGGCACTCAAGGATATTGAACATATTGTCTTGCAAATCCAGAGTGAAACCGGTTCAGTTATGACAGCTATGGAAGAAGGCACCCAACAGGTGATTGAAGGTACTAAACGAGCAGAACAAGCCAAGCGATCGCTAGAAGATATTGTGCAAGTGGCAAACCGGATCGATGCTTTAGTACGTGCCATCACTGCGGATACTATCGAGCAAACTGAAACATCCCGTGCTGTTGCCCAAGTGATGCAATCCGTTGAGTTAACTGCTCAAGAAACCTCCCAAGAAGCCCAAAGGGTTTCTGGAGCTTTGCAAAACTTGGTGGGTGTGGCGGGAGAGTTGCGGACATTTGTTGAGCGTTTCCGTGTGGAAGCGAATGATGGGAAATGATCGACTAATGGCTAAAACTACCAGCCTCGGGTTATGGAGTCAGCGTTTACTGGCGGCGATTTTCTTAGCTGGGCAAGTGATACTTCATCTACTGACTGGGAAGATTCACCGCCGCAATACTATCGAGCAAATGGTAACCGTTGGACCAGAGTCTCTGATAATTGCTTTGCTCACTGCTACTGTAATCGGTATGGTGTTTACCATTCAGGTAACACGAGAGTTCATTAATTTTGGTGCCACGAATGCCATTGGGGGAGTCTTGGCTCTAGCTTTGGCTAGGGAATTGGCTCCGGTGTTGACTGCTGTGGTTTTGGCAGGACGAGTTGGTTCGGCATTTGCTGCAGAAATTGGTACGATGCGCGTTTCAGAGCAAATTGATGCTTTGTATATGCTCAAGACTGACCCGATTGATTACTTAGTGATTCCTCGGGTTATTGCTTGTTGTCTGATGCTGCCAGTGTTGACCATTCTCGCAATTGTGACTGGTATGGTAGGAGGAGTGGTACTGGCTCAAAATCTTTATGGTATTCCCCAGTCTGTGTTTCTTGATTCCGCTCGTAACTTCCTAGGAATTTGGGACTTGTTCTCTGCTGCTATTAAATCTTTAGTGTTTGGGCTGTTGATTGCTGTGATTGGTTGTAGCTGGGGGTTAACCACTACAGGAGGGGCTAAGGGTGTGGGTCAATCTACCACCACTGCTGTGGTTACTGCTTTGCTAGCAATTTTTATTAGCAACTTTTTATTATCATGGTTGATGTTCCAAGGGATGGGTAGTGCGGTGATCAGCTGAATAGCTTGTTGATCGTTCATTGTTAATTGCCCAAAAGCAATCCGTTAACAGACACTCACAAACCAGTAATCTTCCCTCAAGGTCTGTAGCTGTTCAAAATTCCCTAAAACCTGACCTGATCAGGATTAATCGACAGATCAGTTAATTTAGAATAGATCAATCGCACTTTGTGTAGCGGTCGATTCCTTTTCCTTTCGGAAACTTCCAAGAGCTCCACTTAACCCTATTGTCCACACTGTTCAGTTTTACAACTTCACTAATGTCCCAGTCGTATTTTGATACCGAAAGCAAAACTCACAAGTCGTTTGAATTACCTGGTGCTAGACCCCAATACAATCCTGACCGCCCAGGACAAGTGGAGCATATTTTCCTGGATTTAACTCTGGATATCCCCCTCCAAAGGGTTAGCGGTACCTGCACCATCACCCTCAAACCAATACGCAATGGCATTAAACAGCTAGTACTTGATGCGGTCAACTTGACTATCGCCTCAGTGCAGGTTGACCAAATCCCCCAGCCCTTTGACTATGACGGGGAACAACTACAGATCCACCTACTTAACCCCGCTGTTGTTGGAAAAGCGATTAAGATTGCGATCGCATACAGTGTAGACAACCCCCAGCGGGGTATTTACTTCATTCATCCAAACCAGCACTACCCCAACAAACCTACCCAAGTTTGGACCCAAGGAGAAGATGAAGACTCTCGCTTCTGGTTCCCTTGTTTCGATTATCCTGGTCAACTTGCTACCTCCGAAATCCGCGTTAGATTGCCAAAACCCCTGATTGCTATCTCCAACGGGGAACTAATTGCTACAGAAGAAGACGGCAATGAAACGATATACCACTGGCGGCAGCAAGAAGTTCATCCCACTTACCTGATGACTCTAGCCGTAGGGGACTTTGCGGAAATTCGGGATGAATGGCAGGGCAAACCAGTAAACTACTACGTGGAGAAGGGGCGAGAGGAGGATGCTCGCCGCAGCATGGGCAAAACTCCTGGAATGATAGAGTTCTTGAGTGAAACCTTTGCCTATCCCTACCCCTATCCGAAATACGCCCAAGTCTGTGTAGATGACTTCATCTTTGGTGGCATGGAAAACACCTCCACCACTCTGTTAACAGACCGTTGCTTGGTCGATGAACGAGCAGCTATCGATAACCAACGGACTGAAAGCCTTGTGGTTCACGAACTTGCTCATCAGTGGTTTGGGGACTTAGTGGTGATTAAACACTGGTCCCATGCCTGGATTAAGGAAGGCATGGCATCCTACACAGAAGTGTTTTGGACCGAAAATGAGTATGGTAAAGATGATGCTGCCTACTACCTACTCAATGAAGCACGCAGTTATATATCAGAAGATAGTTCCCGTTACCGCCGCCCCATGGTTACCCATGTCTATCGAGAAGCTATTGAACTCTACGATAGGCACCTTTATGAAAAAGGTGCTTGCGTCTATCATATGATTCGGGCAGAGTTAGGGGAAGACTTGTTCTGGAAAGCAATCCAAACCTTTGTTCAAGATAATGCTCACAAAACCGTAGAAACCATTGACCTGCTAAGGGCGATTGAAAAAGCTACCGGTCGTAATCTGTTATTCCTATTTGACCAGTACGTCTTCCGGGGGGGTCATCCTGATTACAAAGTTGCCTATTCCTGGGATGGGGATAGCCAGTTGGCTAAACTGACA
Organism: Moorena sp. SIO3B2; assembly: GCF_010692525.1. NCBI lineage: Bacteria > Bacillati > Cyanobacteriota > Cyanophyceae > Coleofasciculales > Coleofasciculaceae > Moorena > Moorena sp. SIO3B2. The sequence goes on along the minus strand of NZ_JAAHHE010000198.1, from coordinate 2,995 downwards.
GTAACCCAAACTCAGGCAAAAGATAGTAAAACGGGTAGCGATAGTGAGCTATTTGACCTGAAAATCCCGATTGCCTTTGGTTACACCCAGCTCGAAGACGATTCTCCTGTGAAAACCTCTAATGAAACCTGTCTACAGAAATTTACGGTCAGGGTTCATGAACGGGAACAAAGTTTCTATTTCCCACTGGCGAAAAAACCTAACTTAATTAGCTTCGACCACGGGAATAATTACCTGAAAACCGTTTCCCTAGAATACCCAATAGCCGAACTCAAAGCCCAGCTGAAATTTGACCCAGACCCCATCTCCCGTATCTATGCAGGGAAAGCCTTGGCGAAAAAGGGAGGATTAGAAGCAGTACAAGCATTGTCTGATGCCCTTACTAGTGACTCATTCTGGGGTGTTCGTTTAGAAATAGCCAAACAATTAGCTAAGGTAAAACTAGATCAAGCTGAAGCCGCCTTAATTGCTGGCTTGTCCGCTCAAAATCCCCGTGTGCGTCGTGCCGTTGTCCAAGCCTTGGGTGACGTGAAGACTCCAGAAAGCTACAATGCTCTCAAGCAATTACTAGAAAAAGGGGATGCCAGCTACTACGTAGAAGCTTCAGCAGCCAGGTCACTTGGGGGAATGGTTTCGGCAAGCCTTAAGGATAGAGAAGATGAAGTAATCCAATTGCTCACAAAAGTACTTCAAGAACGGAGTGGTTGGAATGAAGTAGTACGTAGCGGTGCCATTGGTGGCTTAAGTCAAATTAAATCTTCACCTATTGCCTTAGACGTAATTTTAGAATATACCACTCCTGGCATACCTCAACCCCTTCGTATAACAGCGATTCGAGCTTTAGGAGAGATTTCTACAGGTCAGACTCCCAATAAAATAGAGTCGATCCTGGAGCAATTAGAAGAACTGTCCCGTGAAACCTTCTATTTGACTCAAGTGACCATAGTTGGTGCCCTAGGAAAAATGGAAACTCCGAAAGCCATGGATATTTTGCGATCGCTTTTAGAGCATACTCCTGATGGGCGAATTCGTCGCATTGCAGAAGAAGCCATTCAGAAAGTCCAGAAAACCATTGGCTCTGACAAAGCCATTAAACAGCTACGGGACGAACTTGACAAACTTAAAAAAGATAATCAGGAACTCAAAAGCCGCCTGGAAAACTTGGAAGCCAAATCTAATCAAGCATGAAGTCTTTCTTTTACAGCTTCTAATTAAATTTCGTAAGCATTCAGCTCTCAGCTCTCAGCTCTCAGCTCTCAGCTCTCAGCTCTCAGCTCTCAGCTCTCAGCCAAAGGCCAAGGCTGACGGCTGACCGCTGACCGCTGAATGCTTACAATTTCTACTTAAATTTCTACAGTAAACACTGACCCTGATGGTTGATTATTTTCTACAAATATTCTACCACCATGGGCTTCAACTGCCATTTTACAGAACGTTAATCCCAGACCAGTTTGATAAATTCCAGTCATTAAATTTCCCACATCGTACTTATCAAAAATACGTTTTCGCAATTCTTCATTAATCCCAGGTCCAGAATCAGAAATGCGAATTATAGCTTGGGGTTCGGGATATACTGGATAATCTACTTGCAGTATAATTTTACTTTGTGAAGGAGAAAATTTGATGGCATTTGAGAGCAAGTTATCTAAGACACGCCGGATTAAATTAGCATCAATTAAAAGAGTATTACTGGATTCTGGTATATCGCTAACTAGCTGAATGTTTTTCTCGTGAGCAATGGCTTGGAAATCTAAGACTACCTCTTGTTCGAGTGCATTGAAATCCACCAAGTCTCGATGAAGGGTAAGTTTTCCCGATTGTAACTTCGCCATCATCAATAAGTTATCCGTCATTGAGCGCAGCTGGAGAGCTGATTTCAAGATTTGTTCAGTCTTTCTTTGCTGTTTTTCTTTGAGTTCAGTTTGCTGCAAAATCTCACAAGATATGATAATATTAGCCAAAGGATGTCTCAAATCATGCACGATCATATGAGACATATCTTCCCTCAGCTGTAGAGTAGCAGCTAGTTCATCATGTTGTTTTTTAATCCGCAACATCGAACGCACTCTAGATCGCAGTTCGATTCCACTAACAGGTTTACCTAGGAAATCATCGGCTCCTGCATCCAGGCATCGGGCAAGATCTTCCTTAGAATTGAGAGCCGTTACGATAATAATCGGGATATGGTGCCACTTTGGGTGAGACTTAATCCGATGGCAAACCTCTATACCATCAAGTTCTGGCATCATTACGTCCAATAAGATTACGTCCGGTTGAATTTTTTCTAGACCGTTTAATGCCTCTTGACCACAAGAGGCATAGCTCAAGTTGTAACCTTCCTTGAATAGCAGAGCCTCAATGACATCAAACCCACAGGGTTCATCATCAACTACTAGTATAGAGTTTTGACTATCCATCAATAACACCCTTTATGCGCTTGAATAGTTCACCATATTAAATATAGATATCTGGGATTTATTTTGGCTAATATAAATTATTATACCATTAATTTATATACGATTGATTAGTATGTTTAAACCTACTTGGGACTGATAAATAATGACTAATCACGCTAATCACGAATAACTAATTACTAACTAATTGCAAATCCTTAACCTCTACATGAACATACTTTTGAATAGTACTGACCAAGTTTTTCAGACTCACTGGTTTAGAGATGTATTCGTCCGCGCCAGCTCCTAGACATTTCTCCTTATCCCCTGGCATCGCCAGTGCTGTTACGGCAATAATGGGAATTTTGCTAGTTTCCTGATTGTCTCGAATTCGCTTAATCGCTTCAATACCGTCCATATCTGGCATCTGAATATCCATCATAATCAGCTGTGGGTGGTACTCTTTAGCCTGGCTAATCGCTTCCCAGCCATTCTTGGCTAATATCAACCGATAGCCTTTGCTGAGCAAGTAATCCCAAATCGTCTTAATGTTAGTTTCATTATCCTCTGCAATTAAGATTAACGGTGACTCTGGAGCTGTT
>NZ_JAAHHE010000197.1:0-11883 GCF_010692525.1 Moorena sp. SIO3B2 | reverse complement strand
CAAGTAGCACCATCCGTAGCGCATTAGCTGATAGCTGATAGCTGATAGCTGATAGCTGATAGCTGATAGCTGATAGCTGATAGCTGATAGCTGATAGCTGATAGCTGATAGCTGATAGCTGATAGCTTACTTTAACCCTAAGGGTAACCATATTAATCAGATATTATAGGATGTATAGATTCTGCTACATTGCTCATAATTTTGGCAATTCTATTTTCCCAAGAGAACTGACGCCCCCACTCAATTTGAGCGGCATAACCATTCACGTTTCTGGGATAGGTTTCTAATACCTGCTGGAGGCAACGAGTCAATTGAACTGGGTTATCTGGTTCACACCAGCCAGCAATAGCACTCGAAGATTTAAATTCCATCAACGGGGGAATTTCCGTCGCCACAATCGGAGTTCCTGAAGCCATATACTCAAAGAGCTTCAGAGGAGAGGTAAAGGTAGCCGCCTCACCAGAACAGTGAGGATGAGCCAACACATCAGCAGCTTGGAGTAAGCTGGGAAGCTGCTGGTGGGGAATATAACCTAAGAAGGTAACATTGTTAACTTGTTTTTCCCTAGCTAGCTGCTGATAAGACTGTACTTGAGATTGATTGCCACCAGCAAAGACAAATTGAATCTGTGGTAATTCTTTAGCAACATCAACTAATAAGTCTACCCCTTTGAAGCGATAGAGTCCTCCTGAATAGACCACTAACCTTTGACGGTTATCCACCAAAAGTTTTTTGCGCCATTCAGAGGCTTGTTCTGGTTGTCTTACTAAAAAAGACTGATTGAAGCCACTATGGAGTTTGATAATCTTTTCTGGGGGCATACCCCTACGAATCATATCGTCCCGAATATTATCAGCTACGGTGACTGCGACTTGAAAAAGTGGGTTTTGGACAATCGATTGATCATAGTCACTTTTTTTATAATGTTCCCGCTCATAAATGACTGGTATACCATATTTGATGGCTGTTTTCACTAAATTCCAATCCAAGGTGTGTAAGATTTGAGTATGGGTAAAAATATGAATTGGAAAATAGTAACGACAAACGATTGTGCTGGGGCTAGTCAGTTTCCCTTTCATGTGACCAATGGGCCAAGGCATAGCTAGGGGAGCCACCTTGAGCTGATCCTGAATACTGTAAAACTTGGTTAGATTTTCCGGTGGCTGTTGGAGCCGAAACGGATACAGCCAGTCTAAGGGATTCAGGGATTTCTCTGGGGGGTGAAGATAGACTAAAACAGTAGAATAACCAAGGTTAGCAGCAGCATTGGCGGAATTGACATCATGAACTAAGTGGGCAGCATTGGGTTGAGGTAAAGTATTTCTGGTAAAAAAGATATAGTGTTTATTCATTATTAGTTTAGAAGTGTTAATTGATCAGATATTCTGTTTGCCATTAATACTTAAGTAGTCTATTTCCTAAGCTCTCTACCACCATACTGCCCAAATTTTACCAAGCTATCCCCTTATAACACTCTTGCTTTTCATAAAACCATCCCGTCGGGACATCTCTAATTTCCAGCAATAGGGCTATTGCTAATGTCTGCTATTGAAGATGGGGCAACGGATTGGTTAACCCATTTAACAGATGGATCGATAATCGTCAACTACCAATGACCAATTACCCGATCCAATTACCCGTACTCGGATATGATCAGTAATCAACCGAGTACGGTATCATATCTCACATCTTTGGTCATCAAACTCGTTTTATCTACGGTAGATATTCTCAATCATTTGTATAAAAAATCACATAAAATCCTGAGGGATCAATTAGGGATCAATTAGGAGAGAAGCTTATTTTTAATAAAAATCACCTAGTCTTGGAGTGCCAATTTGGCCGAAATATTAAAACATGTAAACACTATTAATAAGTATTGTTAAATTAATTACCAAAAAAATAAGACTTAACTACAATAGTTAAGGAAAGATTAACGATTACTGCCTCCAGATTAATCAGTTGAGTGGTCAAACCTAACTAGTACAAGACGGCACAAATAAAGCTACCATTCAAAACAAACTAAAAGCTGACATCATCAGCTTTGTTAATTTTAAGGTGCGCGCCTCCTAGGGCGAGTAAATCGCCCTTGGGTCGCACCTGAAGAATTCATTTTGAATTTCGCAAAGCGGTACTAGTAGATGGTTGAACCAGGGTCGGTGCTTGTTAGAGGCAGTCATTTTTTAATAACTGACTGAATCAAACAAGGTTTAACATGCAGATAACACAGAAAGTTTACTGTCCTAATTGTGGCAGTAGTGCTCAAAGGATTTATTATCAAAACACTCACCTAACCCAGACTCAATGCCCCGTCTGTGATTATTTAATGATTAGCTGCTCTCGCACTGGCAGGGTGGTTGAGGCTTATGCCCCTGGCATCTATGCTCCTAGTGCTTAAGTAATGAGGGGGTGAGGGGGCGAACTCATAAGGGTAGGTTTTTAACAGAAGGGTTAGTAAAACGTCCCTTCTTGATGCAGCGCGGTCATGGGGGTTTCCCCCATGACCGCGCTGCATCGCTTATATTTTGTTCGCCTCCATCCTATCTAACCAACGTTTAAAACATGACCTTAAAACATGACCTTAAAACATTACTTCTAACTACTTCTAGATGCTCTAAGTTGTCCACAAGCGGCGTCTTTGTCAAGACCACGGGAATGGCGTACACTGACAGCAATGTGTTGCTGCTTAAGAGCTTCAACAAAGCCTTGAATCCTGCGGTAATTAGGACGCTGGTAATCTACTTCACTAATGGGGTTGTAGGGAATCAAATTGACATGACTCTGAAACCCCCTCAGGTTCTTAGCCAACTCAACAGCATGTTCTCGACAGTCATTCAGTCCACCCAAAAGGATGTATTCAAACGTCACTCGGCGACTGGTTAAGTTTACATAGTCTCGACATTCATCTAATAGTGCTTTGAGAGGATAGTGCTTGGCACTAGGAATCAGTTGCTCCCGTAGCTGCTGATTTGAGGCGTGTAGACTGACGGCAAGGGTAACTTGTAGTTGATGCTGAGCGAGTTGGCGGATACGACCGGGAATACCAACTGTTGAAATAGTAAGCGATCGCGCTCCAATCCCCAGGTCCTGATTAAGAGACTTCACTGCACCGACCACAGCTTCGGTATTCAGCAAGGGTTCTCCCATACCCATAAACACGACATTGCTGACTCGTTCCTGAAAATCTTCCCTCACTGTTAAAACCTGATCGACAATTTCATGGCGAGCCAGATTGCGAGTGAATCCGCCTTTACCAGTAGCACAGAAGTCACAAGCCATGGGACAACCGACCTGAGAAGACACACAAACGGTCAGACGCTTTGGTGTGGGAATACCCACAGTTTCAATAATTTGACCATCTGATAACTGGAGCAGGTATTTTACCGTACCATCCTTTGCTTCTAAGCGGTAGTGTAACCTTGAGCGACCAATGGGAACATCGGCGAGGGTGTTACGCCACTGTTTAGGAAAGACAGAAATTTCAGAAAGCGATCGCACTCCTTTTTCATAAATCCATCCATGTAACTGACGCCCTCGATAAGCCGGTTGTCCCTGTTCTTGTATCCAGCTGGTTAACTCTACTAAAGAAGCTCCTAACAATGGCGGAATTGAGTTTACCAGTGGTGAGACCGACCCACTGATATTAGTCATGGTTTGGGAGTTTGAACCATTGCTACTGAGGTCTGGTTGAGGGATAGAAACATCTGGGCACATAAGGGCTTTAGGGGAAATAGGATATAAGGATATAATCAGAGCAAATAATTCTAACAGGAATTCTCGTTACGTTAGACTCCCACGGGCAAATAATAATAACAAAACTAATCAAATAAAAAAAGTCATCAAAATTTTTGGTCTTACTGACCCTTCAGCACTCACAACTGACGTACTTACCCTCATTTTGACATAATTAAATGTTTGTTTGAGCTTCTCAACTTATTAATTATTATTAAGTTTGTAGAATTATTATGACTAATAAGCGAGTTGGCGATCGCTACTTATTTAGACAGCGATCCTCCTGTTAAATTCTCAGTACATAATTTTGGTCATTTGTCCAAAAAAATTAGATGGGTTGGCCCTGGAAAAACCCCCTGATGATAGGCTAAGTGAGACCCGGTACAAAGTGCAACTAAGTTTTCAGGTGGAATCCGATGGTAGTGATGCACTAGTAAAATTTTAACAAGATTCGCGGAATTCCCCAACCTGGCCTTTGGCCACGCTACGCGAACGTTCAGGTTGGGGATGGATAGCGAGACGACAACTTGTGATGATTCGTGTTATAATAAAGTTGGTCGCTGACCCGCCTGACCGACTAAAAGGCTACCTTGCAAACAGTCTAATATCCTATCAGTTTTAGGCCAAAAGGTATAAAAGTACTAGCGGAGCTCAGGGAAGAGACTTGCCCCAGCTGGTTAGTCATAGTGCTGTAATTCCAAGGTAAGTCTGTCGTGAAAGTTATACGTCTGCGGAAGGCGGATGTCTGCCTGTGGACGCTGAGTAAGACCAATTCCAGAGGCGCGACTCTAGGCCGGGTTCCCCGGCCTAGAGTCGCGCCTCTGGTTGAGGCGTCGGCGGATGAAGCGGGAAGCCCGAAAGACGAATAAGACCGTCCCTGAATTGACCTGAGAATTGGAAGCCCCAACCCTCAGCGAAGCAGGTTGGGGTACTTCACAGTGCGCAGGAGAATTAGTATGATGCTTCAATTCCGGTGGAGGTTTTCATGACTCAGACGATGGTTTTACCAGGCACTTATATTGAGGTGCGTGATGAGGGTTTGATTAGTGCTGGCGGCGTAGTTACAGGCAACATTGGAATTGTCGGCACAGCGGAAAAAGGACCTGTAGACCAGGTGCAATTGCTCGGTAGCTTGTCTGAAGCTAAGGAAATTTTTGGTGAAAGTGACGAGTGGCAAGACGGGACTAAAAATGAACTTACATTAATTCGTGCTCTAGAGCTGATTTATCAAAATGGAGGGCAGAATGTTTATGCGGTGCGGACAGCTAAGAATTCAACATTATCTTATGCAACATATGAATTGAAAGATAATTCGAATACATTGCTGACCCTGAAAGCTAAAACTCCTGGTACTCTGGGAAATGAGATCAAGATTAAAATTACAGTTGTTAGCACAGAAATAACAGTCAAACTCTCCCAGGACACAATTGAGGAAACATACTCAGTAACAAATATTGCTGAACTCAAAACTGAGGTTAATCAAAAATCAGCTTTGGTGGAGGTTGACGGGACTACAACCGAGGGAACACCAAAATCCGTAACTGATTATGCCAACTTCACTGGAGGCAAAAATGGTGCTGATGCTACGAGTGATGATTACGCTAGAAGTTTAGCTCTCCTAGAGAATGAAATCGTTAACATTGTGCTACTGGCTGGGCAAGATGTTACCACAACAGGGATGTCAACCGTTCTAGAAGGACACCTGAAGACAACAGCAGGAATCAAGCGAGAGCGCATTGGCATCATTGGTAGTGGCTTTAGCAATGGTAAAGATAGCTTAGACGATATTACTAAGCACACCATCAATAATGACCGCATCATTTTTACAGCACCGGGAATTTTGGTTTCATCTCAAGGAAAACAAAACAAGCTACCCGGTAGTTACCTAGCTGCTGCTGTGGCTGGGATGCTGTCTTCGTTGCCTGTACAAACCAGTCCCACTAACAAAACTCTAACAATTGAAGGTCTAACTACGGAATTTAACAGTACACAACTGGAAAAACTGGTCACAAAACGTGTTTTAACAGTAGAAAAACGGGCTGGATTTCGCATCGTTAAAGGAATAACCACCGATGATGGAGCCTGGAAGCAAATCACTACCAGACGGATTGTAGACTATGCAATCTACGGGGTTCGTAGCAGTTGCAATCCCTATATAGGTAAGTTGAATAATGAACGAGTGCGGGGAGCGATGAAAGCTACCTTGAATGCTTTCTTGACGCGCATGGTAGATAATGAAGCCTTGGTAAGTTATCAACTTGATGTATCAGCAACCCGCGCTCAAGAAAAAGAAGGGAAGGTGATGGTTACCATGACTCTGATGCCAACCTTTAGCATCGACTTTATCCAGGTGACGATGTATCTCGAATAAAAAAAGACAGTCAAGTCGCTTGACATGCAGGTCACGCTACGCGATCGCTCCAATTCAAAATTCAAAATTATTAATTCAAAATGACAATCAGTGGGGGCTTGTACCCGGAATTAAAAAATTGCAAAATTTGTTAAATTTTTAATTTTTAATTTTTAATTTTTAATTTTTAATTCCCCAAAGGGGTCACGCACCATCAGCTGCCCTCACAACCAAGGATGAAAATCCTTAAATTTCGGAAATAGTTAGGAGGACTAGTATGCCCAATGTTAATGTCTTTCGCGGTTCTGATGCCTCGTTGGTTCTAGCTGTCGATGACAGTGAGTCAGTAGAAGGTAAACTTGCGGATAGTTTAATTGGTGAGTATGAATTTTCGAGTATAGTTGGCCGCTTACAGAACGTAACGGTCAAGGTGGAAAATGAGTTACGACCTTACCACGAAATTGGTAAGCGTTTCCCAACGGAGTTGCGTCCAGGAAATATCAATGTTTCTGGCTTCGTGCAACGAGCTCATGTTAATGGGGCTTTAATTCGGCTGCTGCTGGGTGATGGAGCAACAAGTCCTCCGCCAATTGCCGCCATTCCCCAACCTTCCTTTAATATCGTTATTGCCCTGAAAAATCCAGCCTTTCCTGACCAAAGTAGTACTCTTACTGTGTTCGGTGTTAAGTTTGAAAGCTGGAGTTTTCAATTACCTGAAGATGATTTTGTGATGGAAGGAGTTAGCTTTAAAGCTTTACGCATTAGTGCAGAAGAAAAAGGTTAACTAATGACAAATAACTAACTAATCAATGCTCAAATGGAACCAACACCAGAAGAACTCCTAGCTGGTTCTACCGTTATCTTTAATGTTGTGGTGCCTCCACATATCTTGCAACCTACTCAAAGCAATCAGCAGTCAGATCCTGATGTGGTTGTGCAGCTACGTCCTTTGACTATTGGTACCTTTGGGCTAATTATGAAAGCAGGGAAAAATGATCCAAGCTTAATTCCCTTGTTGATGATCAAGGAATCACTGGTAAAGCCAGCCCTTTCCTTAGAACAAGTCAAAACGATGCATCTGGGGTTGGTTAACTTTTTGATCGCTGAAATTAGACAAATCAGTGGGCTGACCGAAAAAAAAACCTAAATGGCTTGAGTGCTTCCCCATTGGTAAAAGCCAGCTACCGTTTAGCCCGTGCATTTGGCTGGACTCCCCAACAAGTGCAAGCAATGACCATGGGGCAAGTCTCGATCTACTTACAAATGTTAGATGAGGAAGTTAGTGATGGCGATTCCTGGGGAAAGCTCTCCTAATATCAATCAGGCTCTGGTCGCTCTTGGGGAATCCCTACGTAGTGAGTTTCAAGCCTTGATTGGTGAATACACCGCAGGGGGATTAGCTGGGAATTATTTGACCAGTGAAGATTGCTCCGAACTCCGCTGTTTAGAGAAAGTTGTATCTCAGGTTGGACAGCTAGGTGAGGAATTCACAGCTTTGGAGACGTGGCTAACTTCCGGGTTTATCCCAAAAGGTTTAGCAACTCCGATTGATGCTGATTCTGGGTATGATTATGCCCCCCTAGCCCCCCAGCGAGCAATCCCTCGCTGGGGGGAACAAAACTCTCAAAGTCCCCCGAGCGAGCAATCCCTCGCTCGGGGGGATTTAGGGGGCTTTTCCCAAACCAGACCATCGCCCATTCATACTTCAATTCAGCAACACCCAACTCCTAATCCAACTATGGAGGATAGTTGGTCAACACCAGTCGGTGGCGATCAGGTAAGCCAGGGGAATAATAGCGACGTTTTCGTTAATTCAGGGGATGTACAATTCTCTAGGGTGGAATCAGGGGCTACAAGAAGGCAGAAGGCAGAAGGCACAGGGCAGAAGGTGCCCACAACTACTCCTGCCCAGGAGCTGACCCTAGATCAAGAACTCTTCCCTTCTGCCTCCAAAGCTCCCTCAACCCAATCTCGATCTAAACAACCAACTCTGGACAGGAATGAAGCACTCTTACCAAAGCATTCGAGTAATGTTCAGGGCTTGAAAGAACTTGCCGAATTATTAGCTTCCCAGGAACAGCTAGATTTAGCAAACCCTAATCTGGTTAGTGCCTCTGATCCCACGTTGCACTCAAACCTAGTAGATCGGGGGGACTTCGAGCACACGGGAGATCAAGTACTATTTACACATGCAACTCCCGATCTACTGATTGATTCTTATCGGAGTGGTGAGCAAATAGGCATTGCTGAATCTTCGGATGAATATGAGTGGGGTGGGCATCCTGCTAGGGCGTGTTTTCAAAGTTTTCCGCCAGATGATGATCCCCCCCAGCCCCCCTTAATAAGGGGGGAGCCATACTCAAAGTCCCCCGAGCGAGCAATCCCTCGCTCGGGGGATAATGGGGGTACTCCGAGTTTGAAGACACGCCCTAGCCCCAGGCAGGAAACAGGCAAGATGCCCATTCCACAAAACTCTTCAAATCATGCCATGATTAAGCAACCCCAGGAAATCAGTGGTGGGAGTCCCGAAACCTGGCAGAGGTTTCCCTTGGGTGCGGATACTGATATTACCCCACCCCAGGCTCTTCAAACTTCCAGTGACCCATCAGCGATCAGCCCTCAGCGATCAGCCCTCAGCGATCAGCCCTCAGCGATCAGCCCTCAGCCCTCAGCGATCAGCCCTCAGCGATCAGCGATCAGCCATTACCCATTACCCATTACCCATTACCCATTACCCATTACCCATCACCCATCACCCATTACCCATTACCCATTACCCATCACCCATTACCCATTACCCATCACCCATTCTTCCGATCCCAGCAAGCTAGAAACAGAGGTTGAAACAGAGATGATCAGGCGCAACGGTACACCAGAAATGGACTTAGATCAGATTATGGACGCGATCGCTAGCAAAGTCAGTCGCGAATACCGCAGATTTTATGGGAGCAGCTAATCATGGCTATTGAGTTAGGAAAAATTAAGCTAAACCGAGTGCATCGGCTGGTCACCCTAGAGCAAGCGAATTTGATCTCCCATCGTGTTCCTGGTATGGCAGGAAACCTTGTACAGGACTTGGGACGGGACTCAGTCTTATTAGGGATTAGCGGTATCTTTTACGGTTCTACAGCCAGTAAGGACTTGGAGGCACTGCGACAAATTTACAAACAGCGAAAACCGGTGGATTTTATTGCCGAAATTGTTGGCAGAAGCTACTTTGGCCAGGTTATTGTGGAACGATTTGAGGTGTTTCAATTAGCTAAGGAGCCAGAGCAGTTCAGCTATACTTTGACCATTGCTGAGTATACTGATCCTCCTAGTAGTCAAGGGGGTGCAGCTGTTGCTCAGGTAGACCAGTCGATTCAGGTTAAGGCGAAGAATCTGATGGATGTTGCTACTCTTCCTGATGCTCTACAACTGGGTACTATTCCGGAAATTACTAACCCATTTAAACCGTTAAAAGGAGCTTTAGAACCCGTACAGGAAGCCACAAAAGATTTAGATAAAGTTACAGAAGGATTAAAAGCTATTTTTGGGATTTAAGTAAGCATTCAGCTATCAGCTATCAGCTATCAGCTAATGCAATACCCTTACGCTGTCTTGATCCCAAGCGCGAGTGGGGGAAACTCCTTCGGGCCTGTGACCACGCTACACAGAACAGCTTTTGAATAAAATAAGCTGACTGCTGACGGCACCTCAAGTAGCGTGAGCTTTTAGCTGACGGCTGACGGCTGACGGCTGACAGCTGAATGCTTACGTATTTAAGTTGCCGTTTTTAGCTTTCAACCGGCTTTTACACACAAGATTAAGTTAATCAGACTCAAGATTATGGCACTCTCTATTGTCGATCAATTAAAAGATATTAATCCTCAAGTAGCATTTGCTGATGCTCAAAATCAATGTATTCAAGCGGAAAGTACTGTTGCTCAACTGGGTCAAAATGGTCTTCCTGATATTAATAATTATCAGCAGCAAATAGAAGAGCAGCTTCCTCAGGTCGATTTTACAAATGTAAAGAATATAATTTCCCAGGTGCCTTTATCTGCTGAGGAACTGAAAGCAGAATTATCTGGAAAAATCGACCAACTCACAGAACTTAACTTCGAGAGCCTTACCGCAGCCATTACCTTACCCAAGGCAGCTGATTTCGGAGACTTGAAGATTGCTAATGACATTAAAAAGTCTATTGGCTCTTTAACTGAAGACTTGATAGGTAGCTTCAGTATCGGAGAATTGCCCACAGACACAAAAACTATCTTTGGGGAATTTGAAGAATTTGTCACCAAGGCAGGAATGTTACCTGTTCGCACCTTGGATGTTTTATTCAAAGCACTAAAAAAATTCCTCGATAAATTGTCAGATCCAGATGAATTACTGAAAAAAATTGATTCACAAGCCCTCACCGAAATTTTTAAGGAGCAGATTAACTCCTTAGCAGAACAACTTCCTTCCAAGGCTCTTAGCCGCATTGAAATGAATATCGAGGATCGAATTAAATTAATAGCAGAGTATAAACAACTGCTGGGTTCACTAAAAGACCCTACTTCCCTAAAAAAAGAGCAATTTCCAAAACTGAGAAAAAGCATTGGAGCGATTGCTAGAAAAATTGAGAGCCTTGATGCTAGCACAGATACAGCTCTGGCAAATTTACAAAACTTTAATATTACCAATTTCCAAACTGCTTTAGAAGAATTAATTAGTACTGCAGGAGATGGTGCTACTACAGGAGCTTTAGTTCCTTTCTTTAATAAAATCAAGACTTATATTGAGACTCTGACAGCTAAAGTTAAAACTATTACCGATAAACTCAGAGAGTTTGCCCAGAAAATACCAGAGGTTATTGAACAAGCCATTAGTAAAGTGAAGGAAATTGCCACTAAAGTTACCCAAGGTATTGCCGACAAAATTAAGCAAGGAGAAGAGCTGTTAAATACAGTTAAAAGCTATATTCAAGAAATTATTCAAAAAATAAAACAGTTTATTGAAACTACTTCTCGTAAGTCCCAAGAATTAGTTAAACCCTTTAAAAAAGGATGTAATCAAGCCTCGACAACTATTGTTGGTAAAGTTGATGAATTTTCTGGAGAAATAAAAAAGCAAACTAAAAAAATAGAAGATTCAATTAACGACGTTAACAATAAAATTAAAAACCAGCTCAACCAAGAGCAGTTAGAAAATAAAATCAAGGATCTGTTTGAAAAAGTTACTGCCATTTTGAATAGTCCTCAAATTACTAATGCCCTAAAAGACGCTGAAAAGGGTATGGTGAAAATTACTTACAATCTCAAAGAAGTGTCCCTTAAACCAGCGTTTCAAGTGGTGGTAACCAAAAGCAATGGCTTGGAGAAGGAGTTAAAAGCGGTTGATGTCTCTACCCTTAGTACCCCGGTTAAAACCGCACTAAAAGTCGGAACAGAGGTAATTAAAGCGGTGGATGTTCCGGGTGTCGTTAACCCTGAGTTGAAAGCTGCCTTTGATGAGATTTTAGCTCCCTTAGAAAATATTGTGGCTTTAATGGAAGGGGAATTTCATAAAATTGACGACAAAATTGAATCTTTAAAACCTGGTACTATGGTAGTGGATTTTCTCGACCCCTATCTTACTCCTCTCGTGGATAAATTAAATGAATACAAGCCTTCTATACTTCTTCAACCAGTTAAAGAATTTTATGATAATATCCTGGAAAAACTAGAAGTGATTAATCCCAAGCAATTGTTGGATTTGTTAGAAGAATTATACCAAAAATTACTAGGGGTGATTGAGTCCTTATCTCCCACAATGATCACAGATTTCCTGAATCAGCA
>NZ_JAAHHE010000196.1:0-11972 GCF_010692525.1 Moorena sp. SIO3B2 | reverse complement strand
CTTCCTTTGGCTTCTGAATCTTGTCGTCCTGGAAGTTTTGGATTTACTATCCAGGGTTCCTTGAGTAATGAAGAACCAGGAAAAGATATCAAGGAAATGCTACTCAATCCCCTGACACCTATTCAGGGGTATGGTTCTCTAGAAAACCCCTGGCGATTTATTCGTAACCAATTAGCAATTCGGTCTAGAAAAAATAGCAATTAAAAATAAACAAATGACTAAAGGAATTTAACAGTGGTTTCTACAGGTGATTTTACCGAAACAGCCGATATCGAAACATCTTCTGATGATTATGCCTCCCGTTTTGCCGGAGAAATTGGGGCTTGGCTACTGAAAGTCCAGGAAGACGCAACCTTGAAAATGCTGACTCCTTATCCTAAAGCCACCATCCTTGATGTGGGAGGAGGACATGGTCAACTCACCGGGGCTCTGATTCAAAATGGTTATCAACTCACTGTGCTTGGTAGTGCAGATGTCTGTAAAGGGAGGATTCAGAATTTTCTTGATGCTAATCTTTGTTCCTTCAAGGTGGGCAATGTTTTGGATCTCCCTTACCCAGACGGAGCGTTTGATGTTGTGATCAGCTACCGATTCCTCGCTCATGTCACTCAATGGCAGTCTTTTTTAACAGAACTAAATCGAGTAGCAAAGCAAGCCGTAATCCTAGACTATCCTACAGTGAGGAGCGTAAATGCTATTGCCCCTTATCTCTTTAAGTTCAAGAAAGGGTTGGAAGGAAATACACGAGAGTTTATCTGTTATAAGGAACATGAGCTTCTAGAATTTTTTAAATCTATTGGTCTGAGCAAAGCTGAGCGCTATCCCCAATTCTTTGTGCCTATGGTACTTCATCGGGCTTTAAAATCTCCATTACTGTCATCAGTTATGGAACAATTATTAAAACTATCAGGACTAACCTATGTATTTGGATCACCAGTGATTTTGAAGCTCAATAAAACCTGATGAGCATTCGCAAAATGAGCGATAAAAAGGAAATACCCACACCAAACTAACAATTGACCATTTTAAAGTAGATTGATTGGAGGAACACCGTGAGAATATTAGTAACAGGGGGCACAGGTTTTACAGGTAGCCATCTGACACGCCGCCTAATACAAAAAGGTCATGATCTTGTTGTCCTTGACAATAAACCAGGTCTGTTTTTTGATCAACTCAAGGAACTAGGAGCAGAAATTCACCTGGGTAGCGTTGCTGACCGCGATATTGTAGACAAGGTGACCCAAGGTTGTGATGTGGTTCACCACTTAGCAGCAGCATTTCGCCAGGTAAACCTTCCCCAGTCAGTGTACTGGAATGTGAATGTGGAGGGAACACGCTACCTATTGGAGGCTGCTCTAAAGTATGGGGTGCAGAAGTTTGTATACTGTAGCACCTGTGGGGTTCACGGAGATGTGAAGCAAACACCGGCTGGTGAAGATGCGCCCATTGCCCCTGCGGATTACTATCAATACACCAAATATGAAGGGGAAAAAATCATTCCTGAATTCGTAGAGAAGGGGTTAAAGGTGGTAAGCCTTAGACCTGCCGCTATCTACGGACCCGGGGATCCGGAACGGTTTTCAATCCTGTTCAAGCGGGTGAATAAGGGACGCTTCTTAATGTTTGGCGATGGTCTGTCTCATTACCACCCCTTGTATATCGATAATCTAGTCGATGCTTTTGAACTGGCTGCGGATTCAGATAAAGGCAACGGGGAGGTATACCTGATCGCTGATGAAAACTACCATAGTCTCAATGACTTGGTTACTGCGATCGCAAAAGCCCTTGACCTTAAACTAAACCTGATCCATCTGCCCTTCTGGCCCCTTTGGACAGTTGCCTTTGCCACCGAGATGGTGTACAAGCCTTTCCCAGGAGTCGATCCCCCTCTGTTTCGGCGACGGGTCGATTGGTTCCGGCAGAATCGTGCCTTCAGTATTGAAAAGGCTAAGCAGGATCTCGGTTACCAACCTAAAGTAGATCTTCCAACCGGATTAGTACGAACAGCTAAATGGTATCGGGAAAAGGGCATCATTTGAAAGTAGCAGAAACCTTTCAGTGTGCGTAACTTACCAAATTTGGACAAATTAAAGAGAAATTAAACATGAACAGTCATAGCCAGCAGGCAGCAGCCCGTTTTGATGAGTGGGCGAATTCATACAGTGAAGACCGGATTTCCTCTTGGTTCACATTTTACCAATCCATGGCCATGTCCAAGCTAAAACTTCCAGAAAGAGATAGCTTTTTGGACGTAGGTTGCGGTACTGGTTGGGCTGTTAGGGAAGCTGCCAAACAGCTCAAATCAGGTAAAGCCTGTGGCATCGACATCTCTCCAAAGATGATCGAGAATGCCCTAGCTCAAACTCGGAATGGGCAAAATCAAACTATAGAGTTCCAGGTTGCTAATTCTGAGGAAATACCCTATCAAGATCAATCCTTTAGCTCGATTATCTGTACCTTTTCTATTCATCATTATCAAAACCCCGTCCGTGCTTTATCAGAGATGAAGCGAGTTCTGAAAGACGATGGTTCGATTGTAATTTTAGATTCAGCCAGAGATGTCTCCTTTCCCATCTGGCTGCAAGACCGGGGGCGGCGATACTTTGAAAAAAGCCACGTTAAATACTATACCACTAAAGAAATGAAGGCTCTGGTAGCAGAAGCTGAATTACAACTTGTTGGTGAAATCACGACCGTTAATAAATTTATGGATCATAACAAAGTGTTTACTGGTTTGATGCTACTCGAATGTAGTAAATAAAGAGTATTTTGCTGTAATCAGTTGTTGCTAAAAATCAGGATTTCATTGAGATGGAACAGGGTAATTTCAAGGTTAAGGAAGTCAGTAAGGGTAAAATTCCCCGCTGGCAACAGTATGCAGCATTGGTCGTGGGGAAGACCGAACTGCTGAGCTTCCTAAAGTATGAAATAATTACCTTCTTTTTGATGAACTTGCCTGGAGCATTAGGGCTCTATCTGCGGAGCAAGTTTTATCCCCTGATTTTGGGAGAGGTGGGGTCGAAGGTGGTCTTTGGACGGGGGGTAACCCTCCGTCATCCCCACAAAATTCGGATTGGTGAGAATGTGATTATTGACGACAACTGCGTATTGGATGCCAAAGGGCAGTCGAATTCAGGCATTTCCCTTGGGGATGGGGTGTTTGTTGGTCGCAATTCCATTATCTATTGCAAAGATGGGGATATTGAAATCCAACCTCAGGTCAATATTGGAGCCAATTGCCAAATCTACTCCAAATGTCTAGTGAAAATTGGCAAAGGGACAATGATAGCAGCATACAACTGTATCTTGAGCGGCGGTAGATATGATTACAAGTCCGAAGTCCCCTTAGCAGAGCAAAGTAGCTATACGAACGGACCAACCTTAATTGGGGAGGGCTGTTGGTTGGGTACTAAAGCTGTGGTTTTGGATGGTCTATCCATTGGCGATCGCACTGTAGTAGGGGCAGGAGCAGTAGTGACTAAGGATCTTCCCGCTGGTGTAGTGGCCATGGGTGTTCCTGCCAAAGTAAGAGAACAAGTTTGCTCATAAAAGTTTGTTGTCTTTTAGATAGCTTCAGACCTGATCCATTAACCAACAGAACTTGAAGTAACTATTTTTTATTAAAATCACTATATTTTAAGGTTTAACATGAAGCGAAACATTCAAAAATTAGCACAACAAGAATACGACCTCCTGATTGTTGGTGGTGGAATCAACGGCGCTGCATCTGCCTGGGACGCTACGCTTCGTGGTCTTAAAGTTGCCCTCCTGGAACGGGCGGATTTTGGAGGAGCTACTTCTTCTAATAGTGCCAAAATTGCTCACAGTGGGGTTAGATATTTACAGCACGCTGACTTTAAGCGGATGAGAGAATCCATTAGCGAACGTGCTACACTCATGCAGATCGCCCCCCACTTGATAGATGTGCAGCCTTACCTCTTGCCAATTTACGGGCACGGCATCAAAGGATTAGAAACCATGACCCTGTATTTTGCCATCTATGATCTATTGAGTAGGGATCAAAGGCGGGTTAAGGATTCAGCTCGATGCATACCCAACTGCCAAATTCTTTCCAAGCAAGAAGTCTTGAAGATGTGGTCCAGCTTAGATCCCGATCAGCTTACCGGTGGTGCGATTTGGTATGAAGGACAAATCCACAATACTGAGCGATTATTGCTGTCGTATCTTTTATCTGCCTCTGAGCGCGGTGCAGAAATAGCTAATTATGTCGAAGTTGTGGAATTTATTCAATCTGACAATGTTGTTGTCGGTGTCGAAGCTAAAGATTTAATTAGTGGACAAACAATTAAAGTTCGTGCAAAAACAGTATTAAACGCTTGCGGTCCGTGGATTGTAAAAACCTTGAATCTTTCTAGAGAACAATTCAAGGACTACGATCTTCATGCTTCCAAAGCCTTTAGTTTCATTACACGTCCGCTTACTAAAGATCATGCGGTAGTATTCCCCATCAAACCGATGTACCGCGATCCCCAGGCTATAGTCAATAAAAAGTCAAGTCTTGCCTTTGCAATTCCGTGGCGTGGTTATTCATTGGTGGGGTCTTTGCACTTGCCCTGCGAGGATGATCCCGAACGTGTTTCAATCTCTGAGGAAGAAATTCAAACCTATATTGAGCTGATTAACGAGGGTTATCCCGAAGGAAAGCTGCGCCGTGAAGATGTACATCATGTGTTGTGGGGTATCATACCAGCGGATCGAGAAGGTTCAGCGGCACCTATGAAGCATTACCGCATTTTGGATCATGCCACGGAAGATGGTCTTGAAGGTCTTGTTAGTGTGGTTGGTGTCAAATACACAACCTCCCGTGATGTGGCTCAAAAAACAATAGATCTGGTCTTTCGGAAGCTCGGACAAGTATCACCATTACCACGTACAAAGAATACTCCTTTGTGGGGTGGAGATATTGAATATCTTGATTTGTTCATGAATCAGGCCATTGAGCAAGAGTCAGATCAGTTGAGTCCTGAGGTAGTGCGCAATCTTGTGCGAAAGTACGGTTCAGCTTATCAGCACATATTACGTTACTTAGACGAAAATCCGGCATGGGCACAAGTACTACCAAACAGCGATGTCATCCAAGCGGAAGTTATACACGGGGTTCGTGAAGAGATGGCTGAGAAATTGGTCGATGTTGTTTTTCGGCGGACTGATCTCGGCTCTGCAGGCTATCTAGGTGACGAGCCCCTTCGCCTATGTGCTCAACTGATGGCTCGTGAACTTGGCTGGAATGAAGCCTACACAGAAGCTGAGCTGCGCAACGTGGTAGATTCCTACATTATCCGTCCCAAGACAGAAGTGGTATGCCAACCTTAATTATAGTCTTAGTTAAGTCTTAACTAGATGCTGGTCAGAGGGTAGAAAGATTGATAGAACAAATGAGGGTTAAATGGGAAAAAGCTCGATACTTCGCTTCTTGAGAATTGCGGTAACAACCGCTCTGCTAGTTTATGTTTTTCACAAAGCAGGATTGTTAACGCTTCAAGGATGGCGGAACTTATTTGATACCTTTGCCCATACCAAACTGAATTTTCTGTTGGCATCAATTGTGATCTTACCGATACTTGATTTTGCCAGCTCAGTCAAGTGGTACTTTCTCTCTCGCTCTTGTGGACTTTCAGTCGGTCTATGGCGGCTCTATGCTTACTACGTAATTGGTAAGTTCTTTAGTCTAATCCTACCCAGCAGCATCGGCGGAGATGTGATTAGAATACATGAGCTAGGGCGTTACACAGGACGTTATGCTGATGCTGCAGCTGTCGTATTTGTAGAACGTTTCAGCGGTTTAGCGACCCTAGTGATGCTGGCACTAATTGCAGTAATCGTTAACTTGCAGATTTTTAATATCCCTTGGCTCACAATTTCCCTTAGTATTGGTATCCTTGGATTAGGCTTTATATGCTGGTTAATTGTTGATGATCGTCCCTTCAATCTCTCCCAGAAAATTTTTGGAGAACGACTGCCTATTTTCAAAAAAATATTTAGTAAGATTGAAAAATTTCGCAATGCTGTACTGCTTTACAAGGATGATTCAGGAGCGCTTGTATGGGCGTTAGTCAACTCGTTAATTTTTTATTTTTTGTCTGTAATCAATGTCTGGGTTAGCGCCTTGACATTTAATGCTGAAATTAACTTTATAAGCACCCTAGTGGCGGTTCCTGTGATCATGTTCATCATGAATCTACCATTTTCTATTGGTGGTATTGGCTTAACGGAATTTGCCTATACTTTTACTCTCGGTCTTTTTGGTGTCAACCCTGCTGTAGCAATTTCGACAACCTTGTTGATGCGATTAAAGACATTTATTGATGCTGGGATTGGTGGTTTGCTTTATCCCTTAGTCAGGTTCGAAAATTCAACAGCAAGAGAATTATCTAAGGAGATTGAGAGGAGTTACAGTAAACAGTCTAAAGATTAGTTATAAATAGTCTTTTTGATGGCTACGTTTGATGGCTACTTTGAGAATAGTTTGAGAGAGAATAGTTTGATAAAATAGGGAAATGTCAAAGCAATCGCCCAAAATGGGTTTCCAGCATGTTACCTCTAAAATAGCCTTGTTTTTGAGCGTTTGTAGTGCATTCAACTGGGGATGTGCAGCAAAATGGAATAGCAAGGGCGTTGATTTACCCTATTCCACCATCAATCCTCAGACTATCCAATTAGATTTACCTGCTGAAGACGATAGATCAGGTGGTTTGATTACGGCGGATGTAGATGATGATGGCAAGAAAGACTTTATTATTACCAAGCCCGGTCAGATCGCAGTTTACAGTCATTCTGGGCAAAAGCTCTGGGGTAGGGAGATCAACCTCCAGGTAACTGGAAAATCTGAGTACCAGGGACTACCTGGATTGCATGGGTCGGGTGTCCAAGCAGCTGACGTGGATGGGGATCAGAAGACGGAGGTCTTGTTTTTAACCAAAGACAATACTATTCATATTATCCAAGGTGACAACGGACAGAGCAAGGGAAGTATAACAATAGAATCTCCACCAGGTACAGAACGTTGGGAGCACTTAGTAGTAGCCAATTTCCGGGGTAAAGGCGATCGCGATTTACTACTTCAGGCCACTAATGCTGAAGGATACCGTAGGGGTCGTTATCTAGCAGCCTATCCCCTAGACAACCTACTCAAAGGTGAAAACCTTGAACCTTTGTGGACTCGAGATGATTTCCTTGCCAATGCTCACAATGGGGCACGGGTGGCAGATCTCGACGGAGATGGCAAAGATGAGGTTTTGGGTGGGACAATAATATCACCATTAGGAGAGCTACTGGTGCGAATTCCAGTAAAAGGTCATATTGACTCCCTGTTTGTGGCTGATGTGCGTCCAGACATCCCAGGATTAGAGGTAGTAGCTCTGGAAGAGAACGGTGGCAATCGGGTTTTCCTTTATAACCGCGATCGCGTCATTTGGAAAACCCACTACAAGCATCAAGAACCACAAAATGCTGCCATTGGTGATTTTGACCCCCAACGACCGGGATTAGAAGTGTGGTGCCGCAGCCGTTACCCGAAACACCAGAAACCCTTTGTCTTTGATGCCCAAGGTCAACTGATTGCTGACTATCAAATGGATGATGTTGCTCCCAAGGGATGGACAGACAAAGGTGTAGAGGTGATCTTCCCGATTGATTGGACAGGAGAGTCGAGGCAATTAGTGGCTGTCAAAGAGCGCCATAAATCAGGAGACGTCGGGATTTTTGATGGCCTGAGTGGGAAATTTCTCCATCGGTTCAAAGAACAGGCAGATCGACTTTACGTTGCTGATGTGTCTGGGGATTGGCGGGAAGAATTGATGGTTCTCAATGGGAATCAGCTGGACATCTACAGCAACCCCGAACCAAATCCCAATCTTGATCGCCCACGGCTATGGATTCAAAACCACTACCGCCGCAGTAAGATGACTTGGAACTACTACAGTCCATAAACTTAAAAACCATGGAAAAAAAGTTAGCTGCTAGGAAAAAATTGATTCTTACGATCATTAAATGCGGCGTTTCCATAGCGCTACTGTCTTGGGCGTTGCGCAAGACCAATCTGCCCGACATTTTCCTAGCTGTGAGTTCTGCCAACATTCCTCTGTTAATGGCAGCGTTTGTGGTCTACTTAGCCAGTTACTACATCAGAGCTCATCGGTGGCGAGTACTGCTTTTAGCTCAGAAGGTGAAAGCTACCATCCCTTACTTGTATAAGTCCTACATGGTCAGCATATTCTTCAGTAATTTTTTGCCCTCCACCATTGGTGGGGATGCTGTTAGGGCTTATGATGCCTGGCGGTTGGGAACGAGCAAGTCAGTCGCACTAGCCACTGTGTTTTTGGATCGTTTCCTCGGTTTACTGGGTTTGATGCTGTTTGGCCTCGGGGCGCTGTTTTTCTCTCAGACATTGATCGCCCAGTTACCATTACTTAACCTGTGGGTGATGCTAGGTACGGCAGTAATTATGCTGATACTCTCGATGATTTTCATACCCTCTCAGAAGATTTCAAGCTTTATTAGCAAGATAAAACTACCCTTTTGGCACCCCATAAAAAACAAGGTATTGAATATTATTAAAGCTTTCCTTGCCTTTGGTAACCGCAAACATGCCTTGGCTATGTCTATGGGGTTATCACTGATGGTGCAAATCAGTGTCATCGGTCATTATTACCTAATTGCAAAGGCCCTGGATTTACCGGTTCCCCTTCTTAGTTTCTTTGTCATCATTCCCCTAGTCTCCTTGATCATGGTGTTGCCTGTATCGATCAACGCCATTGGTATCCGTGAAAATGCGTTTGTCTTCTTTTTTGGGGCTTACGACTATAATCTTGCCAGACCCGAAGCCATTGCCTTTGCTTGGCTGGCTTACGGAATCGTGATCATTCAGGGGCTGCTGGGGGGAATTGTGTATGCTTTGCGCAAGTAAAGGCGATTAACTCAGCTCAGGTAAGGTCGTGATCAGGTAATCGGATGATCAGGTAATCAGCTGTAATGGTGATCAATAAACAATAGTCATAGTAATTACCAATTACCAAATATAAATTACCAATTACCAAATATAAATTACCAATTACCAAATATAAATTACCAATTACCAATTACCAAATATAAATTACCAATTACCAAATATAAATTACCAATTACCAATTACCAATTACCAATTACCAATTAATCAAATGCCATCACCAGTAGGACACACATTTGCCGGTATTTGTGGATTTGTTCTGGCACGCCCTCATATAGCTTGGCATCAGGAAACTCGGCTGTTGTTAGGTTCAGTATTGCTAACGAATTTGCCAGACATAGACATTCTGCCTGGATTGCTGCTGCTGGGAAATCCAGGAGCTTTTCACCGTCAGGCCACCCACAGCTTGATAGTAGCCGCCGTAATTGGCATCTTCGTTGCTTGGCTAGTGGGGCGTTGGAGGTTAAATCGGCTCCGGTGGGGAATTTGGGCAGCTCTAGTTTATGGCAGCCATATCATCTTGGATATGCTAGTAGCTGACCCAACAGCACCTTTCGGAGTCCAGGCACTCTGGCCTTTTTCCCTAGAGTATTTTATTTCACCCATTACCATCTTTGCCCGATTTGATTATTTTAATCCAGAATTGGGTATGGTGCGCACCATCCTGAGTATTACCAACGTCTTGGGAATACTTTGGGAAATCGTAGTACTTACACCCTTGCTAGGACTTGCATGGTATGGGTTTGGGAAAACTGACGGCAGAAAACCATTGGCAAGATAGAGGCCAAGGGTGATGGGGTGATCAGGTGATCAGGTGATGGAGACAATAATAGATCTTTTTCATAAATGTCTCAAAAAAGGCTGATAAGTAACATGGCCGTGTGTTCCAATTTAGTTTGGCAAGAGGTTAATTGTTCTTTGTTGATGGCGATAAACCATCTTTCCCCAGCCATGATGAACCCTGGTCTGATCACGGTGGTTCTTAATTACTGATTCTAGATAAGGTTGGTCAGGTGCATGAAAGCAGAAAAACTTAATTCGACAGAAACCTCAATCCAAGCAGATTGGCTTTGGCAATCGATTCCCATCGCCTTAATTTTGCTATTGGCGGCTGGGTTGTATTTCTATCAACTCGGCACAGAGAGCCTGTGGGTGGATGAACTCTACAGTGTTAATGATGCCAAAGGCTTACCAGGCCATCTGGGTCTAATGCGCCCAGTGTATTACATCCTCCTGTGGCTGTGGATGCAGTTTGGCACCAGCGATGCTTGGTTGCGGGGGTTGTCTGTCTTGTTTGGATTGGGCAGTGTATTTCTAACTTACCAGCTTGGTCGTCGTGTAGGGGGAAAGCCAACGGGCTTGATTGCTGCCCTCCTCTTGGCTCTATCGCCCCTGTTCATCAATTTTGCCCAAATGGTTCGTATGTACACCCTAGGCACTTGTCTCGGTCTAGGTGGTACCATAGCGCTAGTGAATGCTCTTGAGAATCCTACTACCACCTCAATGGCTTGGTGGGCTAGCCTACGACTGTTGGTAACCCTAACTGCGCCACTCAATGCCACCCTGCTCTTCGCTGACATCTGGTTGGTATGGTTTCGGTTTCGCAAGCAACGGGCTACATTATTAGCTTTCGGCAAATGGCTGTTGCTGGTGATCCTGTTGTGGTTACCGTCTTTGTTCACCCTAGTTTCTGCAACCCTTCCCTTCCTAAGCAATGCCCTTAATCTGATCGCCAAAATTGATCCATCGGCTACTCGACACTCATTTCCCAGTTTTGTGGATGTTTTACGTAAGTTAAAGAACTTTACTGCCTTTCCGTTTCCTTCCACATCGAAGCTGAGTAGCTTGTTTTATCAAGCCTACAGTATACTATTAGCTGGCTTGGTCGGTATTGCCTTAATCCACAAAAACCACAAACCACGCCTGTGTTTGATTGCTGCTTGGGCGTTTATACCATCAGGGATGATTTTTTTAGTTTCTAAGCGATTATGGATAGACCGTTACATACTGTTTTTATCCCCATACATTTTGATTATTCTGGCCGCTGGCTTGATGGGATTGTGGCGTTGGAAACGGATTTTTGCGATCGCAGTAGCAATTATCTATACCATTACCGTTAGCAGTGGGCTAATACGCTATTACACCGTGCAGGATCGCCAAGATTGGCGAAATGTAGCGCAAACGATTAGCATTGGTGAAAAACCTGGTGATACCATCGTGTTATCCATAGGTTCGCGAAAAATGACCTCAGCGCTGGGTCATTACTATAGTGGAGATGCCCCGATCTATTCCCTCAGGAAACTTTGTCCTTCTGATCGAGTCAAAAAGCCAGTCGTAGAGGAAGCACTTAATAACTTGCCACCTATTCCCTCGCGGCTCTGGCTACTATGCGGCACAGGTTTTGACGAACAAAAGTTTCGCACTGTTTTCAAAGAACATTTCCAGCTGGAAACACACCAAGAATTTACTAACGAGAACTTTTATAGACAAAATGATTTAATGCATCTATTTCTGCTCATACCCAATTCTCTCAATTCTACTGATTCTCCAAATCCTACTGATATCAAAAACAAATCAACATCGGTCTAAGCTCTAGGGCTTTGATTATTTAGGTAGTATGAAAGCCAACAACCACAAAACAGCAGCGCTCCTAGAGGGAGGAAATTGGTTCCGACAATGGATGCCCATTACCTTAATCTTACTATTAGCGACTGGATTGTACCTCTATCAACTTGGTACAGAAAGCCTATGGGTTGATGAACTCATTAGTATTCATCGTGCCAAGCACCTAGACCGAGTCTTTAGTGATACACGCCCCCTCTATCACATCCTCCTACAAGTCTGGATGATAGTTAGCAGTAGTGATACTTGGCTGCGGGTATTGTGCGTTGTGTTTAGTATTGGTACTGTTTTTGTTACCTATCGGCTTGGTCGGCGCTTAATGGGAGAGTCCACTGGCTTAATTGCTGCCCTAATCGTTGCCCTCTCACCCCTGTTTATCCATCAT
>NZ_JAAHHE010000195.1:0-11989 GCF_010692525.1 Moorena sp. SIO3B2 | reverse complement strand
ACACAATGAGCAAAAATGCTATATGTAACAGTTTTCTCTCCCATGAGGAAGGGATCCCCCTAAATCCCCCTTAATAAGGGGGACTTTGAGGCTATGAAGCGTACCTCATCAATGGGATCAACGCGCTTATAACATTTCTCATAGTAATGAAGTACACAAGATTTTTTCCCTCTTGCCTATTGCCTATTGCCTATTGCCTATTGCCTACTCCCTACTCCCTGCTCCCTACTCCCTACTCCCTGCTCCCTACTCCCTATTCCCTATTCCCTGTTCCCTATTCCCTTACTGTCCAATCAACAATTACCAATAAATAATCATGTTACCAGCTATTACGATTACCACGGAAGATATTTTTAACCAAGTTAAACTAACCTGCCAAATCCCTGACATGATTGAAGGGATTGTTACCCGCAAGATTATTGCGGCTACTGCGGAAAGTGCTGGCATCGGTGTAGAAATTGAAGAGCTTCAAAAGGCAGCAGACCAATTCCGGTTAATGAACAAACTTGAGAATTCAGAAGACACTTGGGCATGGCTGCAACAACACAGTATGTCTTTAGATGATTTTGAAGAGATAGTGTATACTAATTTGATAGCTGGTAAGGTAGTTCAACATCTGTTTGCGGATAAGGTTGAACCCTATTTCTTTGAACATCAGCTCGATTATGCTGCTGCAGTGATTTACGAAGTCGTTTTAGATGATAAAGACCTAGCCATGGAACTGTTTTATGCCCTGGATGAAGGGGAGACAAGTTTCTATGAGATTGCTCACGAATACATCGAGGATATTGAGTTACGGCGCTCTGGAGGATATCGGGGAATAGTTAAGCGTCAGGAGTTTAAGGCGGAAATTTCTGCTGCTGTCTTTGCTGCTGAGCCGCCACAGTTGCTGAAGCCGATTGTTAGTTCTAAGGGAGTGCATCTAATTTTGGTTGAGGAGATTGTTAAATCGGAATTGGATGAGAAGTTGCGGTCTGAGATTATGTCTGATTTGTTTACTGGGTGGTTGAAGGGAGAGATTGAGGAAGTTGAAGTTGTTAAGGAACTTGAAGCCAGTAGCCTAAGTTCCCATTTATAACTACAACTTTTAAATTAATACTGACTGTACTAGCTGGGGGGGCGACAAGCCGCCCCAAAACAAAGCAGGAAGGTAAATCCCCGTGCATAGGCTCCAAAAAGATGAGAGAGTGTGAATGGTTTGCACATTTGTTAATTAAATAATGAATCTCCTGCCGGATTTCTATTCTGAACATCTCCAGAAACACTTTAGTAAACCTCAGTATTTACTGCTAGTTATCTTGATACACTTATTACCAAATATACAAACAGTTAAATTAGCATCACTCGCGAGAAGTTTTCCCTATCCGATTCTGGAAAGAAGTAGAGTCAAGAAAATTCAACGTTTTTTATCACTACCACAATTGAATGTCAAAACTGTGTGGTTTCCGATTGTCTCAGATTGGATAGAGCAGCAATGGAATCCTGGGGAAGTAATTCATCTTGTTATCGATAGAAGTCAATGGCGAACTATTAATTTAATGATGGTAAGCGTGGTGTATCGTCGTCGTTCAATTCCCATCAATTTTACACTTTTAGATAAGATTGGTAATAGCAATTTAAGCCAGCAACAACAAGTATTATCCCCAGTATTAGAGCTACTTTATAAGTATAAAGTAATCGTGTTAGGAGACCGTGAATTTTGTTCTGTTGAGTTAGCCAGATGGTTATCAGTAGAGCAACAGGTCTATCTGAGCCTCAGATTAAGAAAAAGTACATATGTGGAACTAGAACCTCAGATTTGGTTTCAATTAAAACAGTTAGGATTAGCACCGGGTATGTCACTATATTATCAAGGAATTAAGGTTACTAAAACTAAAGGATTTGGTGGTTTAAATCTCGCCGCGAAATCTAAGAGAAATTATCGTGATTCATCCAGTACTGACCCTTGGTATCTGTTAACTAATCTTGGGAGTTTATCTACTGCTGTTGATGCCTATAGTCAACGTATGGGTATTGAAGAGATGTTTCGTGATTTCAAGAGTGGCGGTTATAATTTGGAGGATACCAGAGTCAACAATCAACGATTAACTTCTCTAATTTTATTGATTTGTTTATCCTACACTATCGCTACTCTCACTGGAGAAACTATCAAGCAAAAAGGGGTCGCTAAATATGTTACTCGTCCCACAGAAACTCATAGAACTTACTCCAGACATAGTAGTTTTTCGATTGGCTTGCATGGTCACAATTGGGTCAATCAAATGTCTTTTTTGCCAGAACTGATTCAAGAATTACTACGGTTTTCTCGCCACAAATCATCCTATCATCTCAAAGGCATGAGGGCTATTTCCTTGATACAGTCTGCTTTGTAGGGCGACTTGTCGCCCTTACAAGGGTATGTTTTTAAGATTCATCCAGGGGCAGGAGGAAAATCGGGACTAAATCTGCCTGTAGGTAAAGGCATGCCCTTAATCGCAGATGCCAAAATTCTTAAAAATCCTCGTCTGAAACAACTTAAAAATCGAGTAGAATTAGTTTTTGGCAATAAAATTTGCTTTTCATGGATGCTCGGATTTTCCTTGGTCTCGGCGGAGGAGCTCATTTGCTCCAAAGGAGGTAAGCTACTTGCTGGCAAATTAGCTTCGGCCTCTCCACCAATACTGACTAAAAATAAAGTAGCAACAGCAATGGCTAACCAGAGACGTTCTGCGCGTTGAGGGTCATTCATTTTAGTGTGATGCCAACCAAAACCACCTCGTTTGATATCCTTGAAAAGACATTCAATCCAACTGCGCATACCATACCAACAAATTTGTGCTTGTTGAGGACTCAAATCTGTTACTATTAGCCAAGGATCGGCATACCCACAATCCCATTGAGCTAAAAGAGTGCAAGACAGACTGTTGGTTTTAAAACAAGTTACCTTTCCACTCCAAGATTGCCCCACTTGAGTAATTAATCCTGAAAGAGGAACAAATTGTTCCTGTGGTGAGGATTGATAATATCCTTGATGGTTAATACGCATAAATGGATGCCAACCCAATTGTTCAATCGCTTCATACAACCAATCAGCGTATAAACCTCTGTCTGTAGTGACAATCACCAACCAGTCCGAAGGAACACCCTCTTGAAGAGAATCTAAGAGTTTGAGCCAGTAGGGTTTCCAACTGCCTTTTTCGTTTGCTCTGAGTATTTTCCAA
Source organism: Moorena sp. SIO3B2 (assembly GCF_010692525.1). Classification (NCBI taxonomy): domain Bacteria; kingdom Bacillati; phylum Cyanobacteriota; class Cyanophyceae; order Coleofasciculales; family Coleofasciculaceae; genus Moorena; species Moorena sp. SIO3B2. Next base: position 8,789 of record NZ_JAAHHE010000195.1, on the reverse strand, counting down.
GCTACAGGGATTCCACAACCTCGATAAACCACACTAATAACTAATAAAGTAAAACGCTGACCTAATGTAGAAGCATCCGCAGCTAATACTAAACTTTTTTCCTCTGATGACCACCAACTTAATATCCAGCTTAACAATGGTACAAAGCTATTTTCGACCTGGATTTCCCTTCGTTTTCTTCCGTTTTTATCCACCCTACCATTGTACCACTGCCTTAATCTTTCTCGGATCGTGTTCTCTGGTTGCTCTAGAATTTCCCCCAAAAACACAACCGCAGTAGATAAACCACAATGATGAGTCATGGCAATCGCAAAGCTCCACATTCCTAATACTACTGCTTGTGGTTTACTTAAATGAGGCATTTTTTTGATAACCACCCGTAACCATTGTTGATAAGCAATTGGACGATTTTTGTTCACAGGGAATTGCTCTAACTCGGCGTTAATGCACAATAGTTATTTTACTGTTATCAAACACATTTGATAAATTTCCTGTTTCTGACTACTATTTAATTTAGGGAGCTCCGTCCCGGGCGCTGGTAAGTCATGGTGCCGCCAGTAGAAAACCACCTGGGTAACGCCAGTCTACAAAATGAATTTCAGTACTCCAACAGTTGCTCTGTGTTACTATCCCCAAAGTTTCCAAGTCAATAGTTCCCCGACCATTACACATAATTTTCAAGTTGGTACAATATCTCAGCCCCTGACGCTTCGGGGATGGCCACTACCAACAGTAGTCAGAAACACATTTTTCCAAGAAATATCAAATCCTTTCTGAGGTTTGGGTTTCAAAATGTGTTTCTTAATAGCTATCGCCCCATCAGGGGATAGCTATTAAGAAGAAGTAGTCACTTAATGATTTTTTTTTAATACTCAAATCCTTGCTGGGGTTTGGGTTTCAAAATGTATTTCTGTTGAATAATACCTAGGCGAATGCCGAAATCTTAAAAACATACCCTTGAAAGGACTTGTCGCCCCCCCAGCTGTACTAGTTTTCATGTCTAGTTATTAATTTACTGTCACACCGTTGCTTACATCCAATGGTGTGTAGATATCTTCAGAGCCAGGATTGAGGTAGGGACGCTCTAGGTCAATACCCATCTGCTCAAAGTGTTGAATTATATATTTCATTCGATTTTCTGGAGATTCGTCACCGTTTTGATGGGCTTCCAGCAAGGCATTGGCAATAATTTTGCAGCGGTTCATTCCAAAGGTTTCCTTATCTGCAAATAACAGTTGATAAGAAGGGTTTTCTCCTAATCCAATCCCAGGGGCAATTGCTTTAGTGAATATAGGAACTTGAGGTTGAAAGAGAGATTCAATTTCTGAGTAAATATTTTGTATTATTAGTCTGAATAGTTTATAGTTAATCCGGTGAAACTGAAGCATACCTGAATCATAACGCTGATAATTCAACGGATTATGTAAGACTTTGAATACAAAGGGCATTTCAACTTCATTCAACTGTGTTGTCAGATACTTCATCAGGATAACTGCCGCTTCAGGAGCGAAATTGAAGTAAGCCAATACTACCTGATTCTCAGGATCTTTCCAAAGACTATAATCAATGTCTCCGTCTCCTGTTGCTGTATATAACTGCCTCTCAATACCACCAGCAGGTGTCCATACTGAAACCAAATCATTTACGGAAGCTGATTGCTCTTCTAACTTAAGATAACGCTCTGGTCGAATGTGAATAGTAATACCATCGTATTTTACAGCAAGACTACTATCATCCTCCTGTTTCACAACACGGTAGTCTGAGTGAAACCAACCTTTGCTGTGATTATTTTTTTCTAGTTCTTGGTAGAATTCCCAATCTACTTCTGCGGAAGCTATCTGTTTTAAAAGTTGCTCATTCGTTTTAATTGCTTGACTAGTTTTTTTAATTAGTGACCCTTCGTAGTAAATTCTATAGATTAGCTCCATTAACTTTAACTTGAAGTAGTTATGTTGAATTTCAGGCGACATTTTTTTTAGTTGCCAAATTCTAGCCGTAGGAACTTCTATAGGCGAAAATTCATCATGACTAATATGAAGCTTGGAATAGTCTAGTCGAACATTACTAACAATGTTAGGCAATATTTGTAGTAATTGCATAATAGTTATTCTTCAGAAGTTTGTAGAGATTTAAACCTTCAATAAATCTGTTATAATTCGGTGACGCCAAAAATAGATATTAAGGATTTTTCTGGTTTGCACAATAAGCTTTTTGCTACTTGAAGCATACAAATTTCTTGATTAGTGAAATCCTTGTGATACAGAATATTTTCGACAATTTTATAAATTAAAGCCAGACCAGCAAACTGAATAACTCGCTTGATAAAATCAGAACGTTCTTCTAAAACCTTTGAGAAAGTCTGCATGTAAGTCTGGATCATAACCACCATTGAAGGACGAATGACTTCCAAGGGAATTGTAGCTAGTTGTAGAGATCGCTCTAGTTTAATAGCAGGATGCACAGCTATACTGTTAAGCCATAGCAGCAAATAACCAGCGATCGCTGTTCCTAGATCGCAAGCTGGATCTCCCCAATTCCATCTTTCCCAGTCAATTAGCTGAACCAAATTCTGATGAGAATATTCATATAATCGCTGCTCCCACTGTCTAGGTATTAAAATCTTGTTTAACTGAAGATTATTGTGGGTTATGCAGCAGCGTTGATGATGAGATACAAGATATTTGACTGTTTTTATCAAGTTCTCATCCCGTTGATAAAAGTAAAAAAATTTAAATCCCTCTGCCGGAAGTTTAAATAAACTTTTATGCCAAACTCTATCTAAAAGATATTCCTGGTAAGGAAATTGGTATAAATAATTATTGTTGTCCTTAAGATCCTTCATTAAATTTTTGTATTCATCTTGAAAATTCACAGTTTCAAGATGTAGCTTTCCTAAGGATTTTCCCACTAATTCAGCTACTGAAGTTGGAAAAGCTTGACAAGTTTTACCATAACTTTCTGAGCTGAGAGCTTCGTAATAACTTTCTAAAGTTATATAATCAGCAGCAGATTTATAAACTAGTATCCAATTGTCCTGATTAAAATGAACAATTTCTGGTAGCAAGGATGAAGTGTTAACCAAATTAGGATAAAAAGTCACTAGTTGATAAATATGCTGTTCATGAAAAATCAAATTACTACTATGATGAATACGATAGGCAGGTTCTTGCTTAACAACTAGTTTGCTCCCATCTGCTAAATTGAGTAACCAGTGGGAATTTTTACTATACTGAATTACGATTTTAATATCTAATAAATCTTGCTTTGTGCATATATTTTTATCAATTAAATAATTCAACAAATTATAGTGATTTAGATAATTTACCATAAAAAATATACTTACTTAGTGAGTAATAAATTTTCAAAAATAGTTATTTTCTAGTAAAAGGGTTTATTTTTATAAGCCTTTTTACTAGAAAATAACTTAATTGATAGACGCTAATGGATATGAAATTTTATGCTACTGCGACTTTGTCTTTTTTGTCTTTATCATCCATTATGACACTCACACTTAATGCTGTATAAACTACTTAATGCATCTGTAGCAAATTTTTGACCACCAACGATATTAAGTTCGTCATTGCTTAATTCATTGATGAAACTTTCATCATCCGTAAATAAATCAGCACCAGCAGGTTTGATGTCGTTAACTTTGATGTTAGCCATTTGGGTTTTTCTCCAATAATGAATGTGTGTTCTTGATCAGGAATCAATTAGTAATTTTTGATTCCTGTTTTAATCCTATTCAATTTAATTTAGTTTGTCTAGGATTTTTAGAGCTTATTGATGCTAAACCAAAAACACTTTTGTCACTAAATTAAATGTAGCTATCTGCTGATAAACCTATTCATAGCTCACAATTTACCTATACCAGTCTTCTGATAGTTAACTTGTCTCTAATTTAGTGAATCAACTAAAACAGTTATGTCCACAAAACTATTCGAGCTGATAAAAACAATAAAAAATAGTCCAAGACTACTCTTGGACTACAAGACTAAGAGGTTTAACCTCCCTGAACTATGCCACTAGTGCCAGGTATCGAAACTGGTGCCACTCCTGCTGCAGGAAGCTTGACACAAGGCTGAAGGCTAGAGAGCTGAAGCCCTTTTGTGTGTGATTACTCCCTGTACTCAGCTTAAGCTATCGGCTCAACAAGGATCTGGAATGACGATAATGATAACAGGTTCAGCGAAATCTCCTGCATAAAAACCCCCTGCTACTTTAAGTTCGTTGTCTTGGAGATCTTTGATGAAACTTTCAGTATCAATAAACAATTGAGCACCAGTAGGCTTAATATCATCAATTTTGATGTTAGCCATTTTAGTTTTTCTCCATTATGTGTGTCGTTGACTAGGAATCAAGTAGTAACTTGTGATTCCTATTTTTATACTATTAAAATTATTTTTTATCTGCCTATTATTTTTAGAGTTTATTGATGCTAAATCAAAAACATTTTTGTCATTAAATTAGATGTAGTGATCTACTGATAAACTTAGTAGTAGCTCAGGATTAACCTATAAATCACATTGACTATTATTCTGATAGTTAATTTCTCTCTAATTTACGCAATAAACTAAACTAGTTATGTCCACAAAACTAGTGGAGCTGATAAAAACCATAAAAGAAAGCCCAAGATTACTCTTGGGCTACAAGACTAAAATTATTTTACACTAGGTTTTAGGGAGTAGGTAGCAGGGAGTAGGGAGCAGGGAGCAGGGAAGAGGCAAGAGGCAAGAGGCAAGAGGCAAGAGGCAAGAGGCAAGAGGCAAAAAATAATGTGTACCTCATAACTGCGATAAACGCTAGATAAGGAATTTCGATTTAGAGCCGCCTTGGACAATAAGGTGAACTTCCATGGGAAATGGTTCCATCTGGACAGAAAGTTACAATCCATCGGTCTGTTTGAATCACAAAAGGTTCAAAAAAAATTCCCCCAGCAGTTTTCTCAGCTTCACTGTCGGTAACTTCTACCAATTTTTTCGATTCTGCAAAAAGTTCAGGAGAAGTAGGCTGTAAGTCATAAATATTGATAGTAGACATTGGAAATCTCCTTTGTGATTTAATTCTAGCAAGTCTTATACCCATGAGGTACAAATTTATGGGTTTTAGGGAGCAGGGAGTAGGGAGCAGGGAGCAGGGCGTGTTTTAAAAGTTTTCCGCAAGATTATGATCCCCCCCAGCCCCCCTTAAAAAAGGGGGGAGCCATACTCAAAGTCCCCCTTTTTAAGGGGGATTTAGGGGGATCTCAGAGGCAATAAGACACGCCCTAGGGGTGGGTTAATCTTGCCTATTTCCTATTCCCTGCTCCCTATTTAAAGAGTGAATTTTAGTTTTGTCCGACTACTTATATATTGTTGGGAAAATCGTGTGTTCCCTTGTACCCAATAAAAATTCCACTATCCTCAGAAAGACTGGATTTCGTGGAAATAGTCAGATGATCTACTGCCCATTCAACTGCATTCTTTACCCAATCCCACAAGGCACCTCCTTGAATGTTGAGTTGCTCATCTTCTGTTAGTTCTTGGCAGTGATCTTCTGCTAAGACGAATTCAAGGGAGATAGATTTTAGATCGGAAATTTTAATGTTAGCCATTTTTAATTTTCTCCTAGCTCAATTTATCCGAATTGTTGAGATATATCTAGCAATAAAATCTCTTTGAGACTCTAGTTTAGAGCTTTTAATAATAAGCTTGTGGAAAAAGTGACGGTTTTTCGTTCTTGATAACTTACCCTATAAAGTAAGGTATTAGAGGGTGCATATCAAGGCATAAAATTAGCCAAAAATTCCCACACTTACCGCGCCGCCGCCCCACACCTTCTTTCTTTTTTACAAATATGAGATGCACCCGGTATTGTAGGGCTTTGTTGATGGTGCTAAATAGCTTGGTTGATTAAACTCCTAAGAAACACATTTGGTAGCTTTGTCTTAGGAGTAAATATTCAGTCGATAATTTCTCTGGTGACAGCAGCAGCTACTCCCACGCAAGGTTGTGAACTTCGCACCGCAGCCGCTGCTCCTTGAGCGATCCAATAGGTCCAAACTATTCCACCATAAACTGCGAGTTCATTTTCCGACAAATCGATCAGGTAGCTTTCAGAATCAGCAAACAAGTCAACACCAGCAGGTTTGATGTCAAGAATGGTGATATTAGCCATTTGATGTTTCTCCAATGAATCTGTGTTTTTGAATCAGAATCAATTAATACAGCAGTTTTCAATGGGTAAGATACTTTCTTCCTGGATTTTGGGGAGTAGGTCAGAGTAACCTAGCCTCTTCCCTGCACTCCTAGGCAGGGAAGAGGGAAAAAATCCTGTCTACCTGATAGTTATAACAAACGCTGTCTAGTGTTTATTTACTTTAAACAACACTATATATAGTACTCAGGAAATTAGATGCGTTTTCCCTGCTTTTTCAGCATAGTTAATTCAATTAACTATGTCTAGAGTTTTTTTAGTTAATTGGTGCTAAAAATAAAACAGTTTTGTCATAAAATTTAGATAGTGCTAGCAACTATACGACTTGTGAGGTACACAGTTTCTGGTTTTTAGGGAGCAGCGAGCAGGGAGTAGGGAGTAGGGAGCAGGGAGTAGGGAGTAGGGAGCAGGGAGGAGGGAGCAGGGAGTAGGACAAATATCCTGTGTACCTAATCCCTGTATTTCTAATTTATGGAATAAACTAAAATAGTTATGTCCATAAAACTAGTGGAGCTGATAAAAACTATAAAAAGCTGATGGCTGACAGCTGATGGCTGATAGCTGTTCGCGTAGGGCTAATCGCTTACGTTTTTATTAACCCTAAAAGTACCCAAAAAAAACTTTTTTAAAACCCTTGACAACAATAATTATAATCATTACAATAATCATTGTAAACTGAAATGAAATTTTTTATGATGTCACAACAATTCAAGCAAAACTTCAAGAAACAACCTGCTCATCAAACTCTCAAAGGTTCTCGTGAAGCAGTAATTTATAGTATGCAGATGCTGTATGCCCTAGGCTATGCAGAGATAGCTGAATGGACGCCTCTGGAACCCACTGAAGTTCCAGGGGAAGTTGTCACTACAATAACCAAGTATTGGTTGTTGCCATAACACCTTAATTTCTGGGGGGGTTTCCCCCCTGGCCAAGGTTTTGGTCTGGTTTTGTAGCGCGGCCCTTGGCCAATCAGATCAGAGGAGGTTAGGTTTGCTAATTTTGTGACATAAAAAATTGGAATAGCCGTGGATAGTATTTCTACGGCTATTTTTTTTTGTTTTTGTTATGGAAATCGGGAATCGGGAATCGGGAATCGGGAATCGAGAATCGGTAACAGGGGAAAAATACTGTGTACCTGATAGTTATGAAAAAGGCTGTATCTCTTTTAGGGAGTCAACTACAACAGTTATGTTAACAAAACTGTTGGCAGTGATAAAAACTATAAAAAATAGTCCAAGAGTAGTCTTGGACTAAAAGAATAAAATTATTTTCTACCAGTTCGACGAAGGGGAGACACGTTTGGATGAGATTGCTCACGAATACATCCAGGATAATGAATTACCACGCTCTGGATGATATCGCGGAATAGTTAAGTTTCAGGAGTTTAATTCAGAGATTTCTGCTCTTGTTTTTCCTGCTGAGCCGCCACAGTTGCTTAAGCTGATTGTAACTTCTAAGGGAGTGCATCTGATTTTGGTTGAGGAGATGGTTAAATCGGAATTGGATGAGAAGTTAAGTTCTCAGATTGTGTCTGATTTGTTGAGTGAGTGCTTGAAGGGAAAGATTGGCGAAGTTGAGATTATGACTCAATTGCAATCAAATTAGAATCAATTATACTTTCTAAACCAATTTATTGGCGTTACTTAGTAATGGAATGATTTTAATAATTTTGTGGAATGACCATCTTGCACTTTATTGATATTTTCATATCAGCAGAATGGCCACCTTCTATTCATTCCTTGATTCAGCAACGCCAATAAATTTAATAATGTTGGTTTATTGTGCTGCTTTAACTAATTTTCTTAATTGACGTAATTCTCCTTTAGAGCAACCGGTAACGCTATTAACAGAACCATCACCGTTAAATACTGCACTACAGTCACCACCTTTGATCGAAGTAATTTCCTTGTAATCTTGTGTGAGTTCATAAAGATGACTTTTAGTAGGAGTGATATCTTGGATAACAATATTAGCCATTTGATTTTTTCTCCAATAATTAATCTGTGTTTTTAATCAGGAATCAATTAGTATTTTTTTATTCCTGTTTTAATCCTATTCCAATTAATTTTCTTTGTCTAGTATGTTTAGAGCTTATTTATCTCTAAACAAAAGTAGTTTTGTCCCGAAAATAGATGTAGCTATCTGCTGCTAAACCTAGTAATAGCTTACAAGTCAGCTATTAATTACCTTGACCACTATTATTCTAGTTAACTTCTATCTAATTTTGTTAATAAACTAAACTAGTTATGTCTATAAAACTAGTGGAACTTATAAAAACTATAAAAAATAGCCCAAGACTACTCTTGGACTAAAAGACTAAAATTATTTCTACCTAGGTTTTAGGGAGCTAAGGCCGTGGGCCAAGCTTTCGGCAAAGCCGAAAGCGAAAGGAGCAGGGAGAGGGGAAGTAGTAAAAAATCCTGTGTACCTAAATCGTAATGATAATTGCTATATATCTAAACACTGATAAATATCTTCAGAATTGGCATTCAGATAAACACGCTCCAAGTCAATCCCCAGCCTAGAAAATTGCCCAAGGATAGCCTTCATCCTTCCTTCAGTGGAATCATCCCCTTGATGCCAAGCTTCCAACA
>NZ_JAAHHE010000194.1:0-12030 GCF_010692525.1 Moorena sp. SIO3B2 | reverse complement strand
TGATTCGGCAGAGGAAATCCCTGAAAGTTTAGAGGAAATTCTAGAGAGTTTAGATAAAATACCTCAATACTACAATGATCAGGAAATACCTATTATACAATTTGGCGCTCGTTTATTAGAAACTGAAGATATTCCCAACCCAATTGGTGTTCAACTAAAGCAATGGTTATACGAAAATGCCAAGCATGATTTGAGCCCTGGGACGGGGAGGACTGGGAAAAAATCCTGTCAAACCACCCATATCCTCCACCTCTCGGACCTCCACATCACCACCCCTAAGCAAGCTACCCTTTGGTCAAACCAACTCGCCCAAGACCTCAGCTACGAACTTCAAATCCCTGACCTTGATGCTCTGATCCTATCGGGTGATATCGCTAATTATTCCACTCCAGAAGAATACCAGGCTGCACAACAGTTTCTCGACAACCTCGGCAAAGACTTCCCCCTAGACCCAGAGAAAATTGTTATAGTTCCGGGTAACCATGACCTCAATTGGGAACTAGCAAAGCGGGGTTATCAGTTATTGGATCTCGAAGACTACGATGGTAAACCCAAAGAGGGTCACTACATCGAAGAGAGTCCAAATGTAATTCGAGTCCGAGATGAAGCCAAATACCAACAACGGTTTGCTCACTTCAGCCAATTCTATCAAGCTATCAAAGGTCAACCCTATCCCCTCGACTATGACCAGCAAGCCATTATCGACCATTTCCCAGAGCAAAACTTGCTGATCCTAGGACTAAACTCCGCTTGGGAACTGGATCATCACTTCAAAACCCGTGCTAGCATCAAATCCGGTGCTCTGGCCAACGCCCTGACCAAGATTCGCCGTAACCCAGACTACCGCAACTGCCCCTTGAAAATAGCGGTTTGGCACCATCCCCTCAATAGTGACGGAAGCGATCGCATTATTGACAAAGGCTTCATCGAACAACTGGCCGTTGCTGGATTTCGCTTGTTCCTCCACGGACATATCCATAAAGCCGAAACCAACCGTTTACATTACGACCTCAGCCGAGGTGGACGCAAACTCGACGGAATTTGTGCTGGCACCTTTGGCGCACCGAACTTTGAACTACGATCTGCTTATCCCTGGCAATATAATCTCTTGAAAATTAACGATAAAAAGCTTACTGTCTACACTCGCCGCCGGGAAGAACCCAATGGTGCTTGGAAACCTGATTCACGGTGGAGTCAGGGTCCGGGAAAAAATTCTTTGGATTATTATTGTATTGAGTTGTAATCAATTTTTGGAAAATCTATCCCTTAAAGTATTGAAGTAACTGTAAATGAATGTTGGAAATCCCCCTGGCTATCTCCTCAAAAAGATAAACAACGCACTGTGTAGTGCTTTTCCTGATGAAGATAAATTAGAGATGATGGTACTTTATGAATTAAATATAAGTCTGAAAGAGGTTGCTAGCGGTAGAAATTTAAAGCAAATCGTTCACGAATTACTAAATTATTGTGTTGCTCAAAATAAGTTGCCAAAATTAATTGATGGAGCACTTAACCAAAATCCAGGTAATTATGAATTAAAACAGCTCTATTCCGAAGAATTTAAAATTCCGTCTAGTTTACTTTCCATATTATTTCCTTTACCAAAAAATATTATCAAAGCAATGCAACAGGCTTATCAAGCTTGTTGTCCTAATAACTTATGGAATGATTGGGAAGATGAACTCCCTGACAGTTTAGCTGAAATTCTAAAAAACTTGGATGATATACCTCAATCAACTGAGAATGAAAAAATTATTGTAAAATTTGTCGCTCGTTTATTGAAAACTGGAGATATTCCCAAGCCAATTGGTTATAAACTCAAGAAATGGTTAGAAAAAAATGCTAATAACCCTTCTGATTTATTACCTCAAAGTAGCAGTCAGTATCAAACTTGTCAGCAACCCAACTTAGATGCACAACCTTATCTGCTTGTCAAGCTAGATTCCAGTAAGCAATATCACCAACAACGTCAACCTAATTATTTAGTCTCGGCTTGGTTCATTGCTGACCTAAGTAATTATGATTATTCACAAAAGAAAAAGGCTATTTTGTTAGGGACTCCACCAGCTCATGGAGAATCTGAAGGAAATGTCTTCTCTCTTAAAGATTTAGAAACTTTAATGGAGTTTTTTCTAACGCGGCAAATTTACAAAGACTATTCCTGTGATCCAATTATTGTATTTGTATTGCCTGATCAACTATTGAACCATGATTTTGAAAGAATTAAGATTAAAATTAGGTTTTATGAACGTACTATTGGTAGCAATTATTACGTATATATTCGATCGCTGGAACGTTTTAAACATTTTTTTAAAGATATTCATCATAATCCTGAAGAAAAACAATATGACAAGCCTTACAACACACAATGCATCGAAAACTGGAAACTACTAAACTCTAGTTGTGAAATTCAATGCCATGATTTTTTTGTTGATGTTAGTAATTTTAATAATCACAATAAATTGCTTGCTGATTTAGAACAAAGAAGAAGTAAAAAAAAAGCGATAGCATTAAAATCAAATACCCCCCCATGTGTTAATATAATTGAAGTAATTAACGAGAGTGCAACACCAGTTGCTTTATGGCTGAAAAAGAATGATTTTAAAACTATAAATTGTCAAGAGGAACTCGATAAATTACTCAATTGTAAAATAAATGAACTTCCCGAAAAGGTAAAACAACAACGTTCAGAAGCTTTTGGCGAAGGGAATAAACAAGAACATATCGGACACCATCTTGCTCTTTTGTGGGAAGACCCCTATCTACTACCACCCCAGATTAACTATACAACCATATGACTAATAAATCTCCCTATGACTAATAACTCTTGGAAAATATTTCGCGGAACTCCCGAACAACCACACAATGAAATTGAACGCCTGCCTGAGCCTCCTAGTTGGCGGAAATTTGACAAAAAAGAACGGGGTACAACCTATCAGACCAGGCCAGAGGAAATAGAGTTAGTTAATGCAGCGTTGTATCTGCGTCGTCCTTTATTAGTAACCGGAAAGCCAGGCACAGGAAAAACATCTTTGGCCTATGCAGTCGCTCAAGAGTTACAATTAGGAGAAGTGTTACGCTGGAATATTACCACTCGCTCCCATTTACAGCAAGGACTTTATAGTTATGATGCCATTGGTAGATTACAAGATGCTCAAGGAAGGGGCAAAGATAATTTAGCGGAAATTGGTAAATATATTCAATTGGGTCCCTTGGGAACAGCGTTACTACCCTCAACTTACCCCAGGGTATTATTAATTGATGAAATGGATAAAAGCGATATTGATTTACCCAATGATTTATTGACTATTTTTGAAGAAGGAGAATTTGATATCCCAGAATTAACACGAATCAGTGACCAGTTTCCAGACATTGTTGTCAAAACCTGGGATAATCAAACCACAACTATCCCCAGGGGAAAGGTAACCTGTGAAGCATTTCCCTTTGTAGTCCTTACCAGTAACGGAGAGAGGGAATTTCCCCCGGCTTTTTTACGACGCTGTTTACGATTAGATTTACGGGAACCAAATGAGGAGGAATTAGCAGCAATTGTAAAAGCTCATTTAGGGTTAGATACTCTTGAACAAGCAGAACCGATTATTGAAACCTTTCTCAAGCAACGGGATAAAGGAGACTTGGCTACAGACCAATTGCTCAATGCCATTTATCTGTTAACTAACACAGTCAATACACAAGATTCTCCCATGGTTGACTCTCAAGAAGAAGACAAAGACCAGAAAAAAGCAAAGTTAATTGACCGATTGCTACGGTCTCTCAGTAGTATATAGTGTTTATCATAGCTATGAGGTAAACAGGATTTTTTCACTCTTGTCTCTTGCCTGCTCCCTGCTCCCTGCTCCCTAAAACCCAGAGATTTGTAGGTCATGATTAGAAGAATTGCTATATAAGGGATATGATTGAAGAAGCGATCGCTATTCTACAACAAGCAGGATTTGATTTAACTGCTCGGGAAATAGCAGAAATTTTTTGGTTGGCTATTCATCTAGATCAGCCCATAGACCAGTCAGAGGAACCAGAGCAGCCATTACCACAGCAGCCATCCCAATCATCAACGGTATCTCAAGAGCAATCACAGCAACCACAGCAGCAATCGCAAGCATCAACGGTATCCCAAGAGCAATCACAGCAACCCCGAAATCAAACTCCAAATATCCAACCAGATACCAAAAAATCACCACCTAAAGCCAAAAAACCTGGTGCTGATGTTTATCTACCCTTTTCCAAACCTAACAAGACTAAAGAAAGTAGAGAAGCAATTCCGATTAAAGTCCCAGCAGCGGTAGCATTGAGAAATAGTCTGGCGTTGGGACGGGCACTTCGTCCGTTAATGCGGAACGTCCCATCTGCTACAGAAACGATATTGGATGAAGAAGCTACTGTTTACCAAATTGCCGAATCAAAAATTTGGCTTCCAGTTCTGAAACCTGCTTCCGAAAGATGCTTAGAGTTAGCGTTGGTGGTTGAAAAAACTAGTTCAACTGCGGTTTGGAAACAGACAATCATTGAACTGCAACATTTAGTGAAGCATCATGGAGCGTTTCGAGATGTACGCACCTGGGAATTAAGGATTACTGAAACAAAAGTCAACTTATTTCCTCAAACTAGCACGGGTCGGTATGATTCCACTCCCCATCCTCCCCAGGTATTAATTGACCCCAAGAAACAACGTTTAATTCTATTGGTTAGTGATTGTATTTCTGTGGCTTGGCGCAGACAATTAATTCAGCCAGTGCTAGAGTTGTGGGGACGCAATGGTTTACTGACTATCCTTCAGCTACTTCCTGAACGGCTTTGGGAACGCACGGCTTTAGGTTCAGAAACACCAGTGCAATTGCATTCTCTTAGTCCTGGAGTTGTCAATTCTCAGTTGATTGTTAAACCTTGGGATGAAGATGACATTGGACTTCTTTTAGAAGTCGGGAACAGGGAACAGGGAACAGGGAACAGTAAGTCTATTCAGAATAAATCCTCTATAAATGTTCCCGTGGTTACGTTAGAACCCTACCCCCTACTGGCGTGGTCACAGGTAATAGCTGGTCAGGGGAATGTTAGTACAGTGGGGTTTAACTTTGATGTATCCGAAAAGCCCCAAGCACAGAGAAGAGCAGTAGATGCTGAACTTACTCAAGCCCAACTCACAGCACCAGCATTAGTTAGTCGATTTCGTGCTACGGCTTCTCCTATGGCGCGTCGGTTAGCTGGATTAATGGCAGCGGCTCCGGTTAGTTTACCTGTAGTGCAACTCATTCAGCAAACCCTGCTACCAAAATCCGCCCAAATTCATGTAGCCGAGGTGTTTATGAGTGGACTGCTCCAGTCTATAACACCTGTAGACCAAGATTCAAATCCCGATTATATTGAGTACGAATTTAAGCCAGGGGTAAGGGAATTATTAGTAGATTCTGTACCCATTAGTAAAACCGTTTCAGTTATTGATCAGGTATCTGAGTTTGTCGCTAACCAATTAGGCTTATCACTACAAGACTTTGAAGATCTTTTACTGAAAACGGCAACTGCAAGTAATGATTTATTAGAAAAAAAAATTTGTACCTTTGCACACCTCAAGGCTCAAGTTTTAAGGCGATTAGGAGGGGAGTATGCTCGTTTTGCTGAAGAACTTATCAGAAATGAAGAGTTAATAGAAGAAGACAATAGTGAGGATAATAAAACTGCTGCTATCATTCCTTTTAAGAGGAAATCAATTCTTGTGGAAGCAATCCTTGAAGGGGAGGAGAATAAAACTGTTGCTAGTATTCCTTTGAATAGGAAACCAAAGCTTATCCAAGCAATCCTTGAAGGGTTTGTTGATGGAGTGCTGATTATAACTATTAATAGAAAGTTGCTTCACGCCAATGAGTTTGGACGTCAAATATGCTCTCAAATCTCTCAAGGTAAGTCAGAGATAAATTCTATCCCTGAGCCAATTTGGCGAATTTGCCAAGCATTAATTGATAGTCGTGAGTGGTTTGACGATCCCAAAGTAATTATGGAATCTGAACTTCAAGTGAACCAGTCAGTTAAGTTTCGAGTTAGGGTTAGATGGTTAACGTTAGAAGTATCACAAGAACCTTACCTGTTAGTCACTATAGAAGATCAAAATCAATCTTATCAAAATTCCACTAGCACTGATGCGCTCAAATATGGGTTAACTCCCCGGGAAGAGGAAATATGGTCACTAAGAAAAGCGAATTTTACTTATAGAGAAATTGCCCAGCAGCTATTTATCACCCTCAATACTGTTAAGAAGCACATGAAAAACATTTACGCTAAACAAAAAACAAGGATTCAGGTAGAAGAATTTATAAAACCACAAAAGCCGGTAAAAGGAACTCGCGTAAAAGTAGCTATTGATTAGTAAAGCAACTCCACCTATTGGTGCTGAAAAATTAAGCCAGTTGCCCAAATAAAAACTGGTATAAATGTTGCTATTGCACCCAAACTTGATTAATCAACTGGAGCAGAAAATAGAAAGATTAAAACTGGTTTTTAATCTAGATTAATCGAGGAACAATTAAAACCGCATTTTCAGCATTTATTGATAGTATGTAAAGGTTTGTTATTGAGATTTAGCATAGTCGTATAAACTAAAAATGTAGATGGAAGATTTTAAGAATGCCTAGTTTAACAGTCAAAGTTTTAGAAAGGCTGCAAGCACAGCATCCTGATTATCAGATGGAATTAGTAGGGGGAGAAATTCTTGAAACAGAAGATGCTCTTGCAGGACTGGCGAGGTGCATCGAGCCTAGCGAAAAGGGAAGGACGAGAAGAAGGGGAAAGAAACTTACTATTGCGACAGCTTGAGGGCCGTGTCTTGATGCAGTCGCTCATGGGGGAAATCCCCAAGACCGTGCTGCATTGGTTTTGGCAAACTAATCAGGAATGCGATCGCGTAGCGTCGGCTTCGCCGAATCCCATTAATCGAAGCCTTGACCAACCAAGACTTAGGCCGAAAAAGGAAATAGGGTAAAGAGTGTAACAAACTCCCTACTCCCTAAAACCCAAGACTTTATACCTCACCAAATTAGAACTCATCTAACTGTACCAATAAAAAAAAATCGGTCAAGTTTTGGTTAACCCCAATCCTTGACCGAATTCTATTGTGTAAGCCACCACAAATACAGCGGAGCTCAAATCTAGATACTGTTGATCAACGAATACATTCCTCAGTGGTCAGTGGTCAGTGGTCAGTGGTCAGCCGTCAGCTGTCAGCCGTCAGCTGTCAGCTGTCAGTGGTCAGTGGTCAGCTGTTAGCCTTTCGCTGATAGCTGTCAGTGGTCAGTGGTCAGCTGTTAGCCTTTCGCTGATAGCTGTTCGCGTAGCGTGCGCGTAGCGCTAATCGCTGTTCGCTGATAGCTGATAGCTGATAGCTGATAGCTAATAGCTGATAGCTGATAGCTGATAGCTGATAGCTGTTGGCTGTTGGCTGATAGCTGATAGCTGATAGCTGATAGCTGATAGCTGATAGCTGATAGCTGATAGCTGATAGCTTAAACATAACCGCCACAATTCCTGGTCGCCAGGGCGTAAAAACCCTGGCAAAACCCTATCCTAGTCTACATAGAAATAGCGAATCAAAAAGGTCATAACCTCACCAGGCTTTTCAGTAGGTTCTGGAGTGCTCCACTCGTCGGGATAGGCGTATTTAAGGCCATAGATGGCATTAATAGTATTCCGAACTTGTTCAGGAGAACCGATCAAAACGTACTTGACTTTCTTAGGTTTACGACCAGGGTTTTCAGGAGTTTGATTGTCATCGGAGTTAGGCGGAATGTTTTTAGTCATGACACGCAGTATCTTTAAATGGTGTATATTATTAATATATACATAAATTAATTAAATGTCAAGGTATTTAGGATTTTTTTTTATTAGGAAATTGAAAATATCTATAATAGTAAATAGGGCATAAGTAAGATATTGTTTTTCTAAGTGTGGGGATGGTATTTAGTGTGGTAAATTTGGTGAAATTACTAGATTTTTTGCTTAATTACAAAAGTAAAGATTATAAAGTAGGGTGGGCAAAGTAATATAATCATTAATACTCAAAAAAAAAAAACTGTTTTTGCCCACCCTACAAGCTACCTGTTCCCTATTCCCTGTTCCCTATTCCCTGCTCCCTATATCAACCTGTAAAACCATGAGATTCATCAGTCCGAAAACTGACTTTGCTTTCAAAAAAATCTTTGGATCAGATCAGAGTAAGGATATTCTGATTTCCTTCCTAAATGCCATGATCTACTCTGGTAATTCCGTCATCCAGGATTTAGAAATTATTGATCCTTATAGTGCCGGGGATGTAGTAGATTTAAAAGACACTGTCTTGATGCAGTCGCTCATGGGGGAAACCCCCAAGACCGCGCTGCATCGCTATCTGGATGTTAAGGCAGTATTAGAGGATGGAACTACTGTCATCATTGAGATGCAACTATGGAATGTGGAGGCTTTCGAGAAGCGAGTGGTTTATAACTTGTGCAAAACCTATGGAAATCAACTGAAATCGGGACAGGGATATTTCGATCTAAATCCGGTTATTGCTTTAACCATCACGGATTTTAAATTATTCCCCTCAACTGAGAAAGTAATTAGCTGTTTTTACTTTCAAGAGGAAGAAGACCACTTGCCTTATCAGGAGAACGAGTTAAAGCTGGTGTTTGTAGAACTCCCCAAATTTACTAAGCAACTGGAAGAGTTAGAAAGTGTGATAGATAAGTGGATCTTTTTTATCAAAGAAGCACCCAACTTAGAAATTATTCCTGACCAGCTCAGGGAAATCCCACAGCTAGAACAAGCCTTAACTATAGCGAATCAAGCGGGGTTGAGTGTCTCAGAAGTAGAAAAACTCCGCAAACAGGAGATGGCCTTGGAGGACGCGCGACGTGCATGGAGTTTCGCGAAAAGGGAAGGACGAGAAGAAGGTAGACTAGAAGGCAGACTTGAAGGACGAGAAGAAGGAAGAATAGAAGGACGAGAACAAGGTAGACTTGAAGAAAAACAGCAGATTGTTAAACAGATGAAGGCCGCTGGGTTACCCCTGAATGATATTGCTCAATATACGGGGTTGACTATCGATGAAATTAATCAGTTGTCCTAACAGAGTAAGAAAAAGTTCAAAAAAATACCAATTAACGTAGGGTGGGCAAAATAGTATAATCATTAATAATAAAAAAAAATATTTTTGCCCACCCTACTACTCTCCCCGATTCCCGATTCCCGATTCCCGATTCCCGATTCCCCTTCCTATATCCCTTAACTAATCCATCCGCTTTAAGCGCACCATAAAAAAACCATCCATCTTGTCTCGATAGGGCACAACTTTCAGCCAACCTTCTGGTGTTGAAAACTCCTTAATAAACGAAAGAGTAGGGGGTTCAATTTGCCACTGGGAATGACCTTCCAGAAACCATTGTATTACCGCCTCATTTTCTTGAGGATTTAAGGTACAGGTAGCATAAACTAAAACCCCTCCGGGCTTGACCCAAGTTGCGGTATGCTCTAACAATTCTTTTTGCAAAACAGTAAGTTCCTGGACTTTTTCTGGAGTCATGCGCCAACGCAGATCAGGACGTCGGTGAAGGGTACCATTACCGGAACAGGGAGCATCTAATAACACAGCATTAGCGACGTTAGTAAATTCAGGGCAATCGCGACTATCACCAGTACTGATCTGAATCGATTGTAATTGTAACCGTTGGGCATTCTGTTGGACTTTTTTGAGGCGGGAAGCTGAGCGATCGCATGCCCAAATTTTGCCCTGATCTGCCATTAATTCTGCAATATGAGTTGTCTTGCCCCCTGGTGCAGCACAGGCATCAATCACCACATCACCAGGTTGAGGGTCCAACAGATAACTGACCAGCTGGGCACTACAATCTTGAACAGTCCACCAACCCTCCTTAAATCCTGGTAGCTCTTGAATCGCACCAACACCACCCACAACTCGCAGTGCTTGGGGGAGCTGAGCTGGGTTGCTGAAAATAGGGATAATCTCACCATTCCCCTCGTCCTGGTGGGAGACCAAGGTCGGTACCCGCTGAATAGCCAGTTCAGCAGATTGCATCCCTGCCTCCACTTCCTCAATGGACACCTTGAGGGGATTTATCCGTAAGTCAATAGTAGGAGATTGGTTAAACCATTGACACAGCTGTTCTGTTTCCTCTAGTCCCAGCTGTTGTAACCACAGCTCGATCATCCAATCTGGAAAACTGTGTAAAATGCCCAGACGCTCCATATCCCCTTCTGGCAACTCCAAAGGGTCAGGGGAATTGGCAGCTAAACGGGCATAGTTTCGTAGTAAACCATTAACCACCCCTGCCAGTCCTTTGAAGCCATTGTTCTTAGCTAGGTCAACGGTGGTATTGACCGCTGCTGAAGCAGGAATTCGGCCTTGATAGCGCAGCTGATATAGTCCAAGGTGAAGTATAGTGCGCAAATCTGGAGGTTGTTGATTAGCTTTCTTTTTGCCCAACTGGTCAAGTAGAGCATCCAGAGTGCGCTGTCGTCGGACACTACCATAAACTAATTCTGTCACTAAGCCCCGATCAGCACCAGTTAACTGAGCTGTTTGTAGCACTCGATTCAGGGCAATATCAGCAAAAGCACCCCGCCGATGAATATCCCGGAGAGCTAGGAATGCTAACTGGCGAGGATTTTGTTTATCAAAGGTTGATGATTTATCTTGGCTCACAAACTCTGTACTCCTCTGGGTCTTACCTGATCAGCTATCAGCTATCAGCTATCAGCTTTCAGCTTTGAGCTTTCAGCTTTCAGTTATCAGCTATCAGCTATCAGCTATCAGCTTTGAGCTTTCAGCTTTCAGCTTTGAGCTTTCAGCTTTGAGCTTTCAGCTTTGAGTTATCAGTTATCAGCTTTCAGCTATCAGCTTTGAGCTTTCAGCTTTCAGCTTTGAGCTTTCAGCTTTGAGCTTTCAGCTTTGAGTTATCAGTTATCAGCTTTGAGTTATCAGCTTTCAGTCAAATACTGACCGCTGACGGCTGACCACTGACCGCTGACCGCTGACCGCTGACCGCTGACCGCTGACCGCTGACCGCTGACCGCTGACCGCTGACCGCTGACCGCTGACCGCTGACCGCTGACCGCTGACCGCTGACCGCTGACCGCTGACCGCTGAATGCTCACGCTAATATGCATTTATAGCAGTGATCAATTCGGTATTGATAACTGCTATAAATAAAATGGTTAATCCTTTTGAAACATTGGGTATGTCAGCCACCTCAACCCCTTTACCAGAAGCTCTTGCTCGGATTGTAGAACGTTTTCAGCGCCGCAAAGACCCCAAGCAACGGTATCAGCAGTTGCTGTGGTACGCCAAGAAGCTTCAGGCCATGCCAGAAACCGATAAAGTGCCAGAAAACAAGGTTCCTGGCTGCGTGTCCCAGGTTTATATCACTGCTAACTTGGATGATGGCAAAGTCTTGTATCAGGGAGACTCAGATGCCCAATTGGTTAAAGGGTTAGTAGCGTTGTTGATTGAAGGCTTGAATGGACTGACGCCAACAGAGATTGTCAACCTATCTCCTGACTTTATTCAAGACATAGGATTGAATGCTAGTTTAACCCCTTCTCGCGCTAATGGATTTTACAACATTTTCCAGACCATGAAGAAAAAAGCCCTGGGATATCAGTTGGGAATGTCTTCGAGAGAATTAAATTGAGGGATTTTCCCTTCTATTTTCCCCACACCCGGTCACCCACCCCGGACCGAGGATTAACTGACAAGACCCTTGAAATGCTGATTGTCCCGTAGGTTGGATTACGCGATCGCTAACCCAACTAACACCTCACGCTTGGTTGGGTTTCGTTGCCTCAACCCAACCTACGCCATGATCTAAAGTCAGTCAACCAGCTCTGTTCCCGATTCCCGATTCCCGATTCCCGTTCCCCTCCTGGGAGGGGTTAGGGGTGGGTTCCGATTCCCGATTCCCGATTCCCTATATTTGAGTAAATCCAGACTAAATTAAGCCTGAAACCCTTGTATAAACTGGGTTTCAGGTG
>NZ_JAAHHE010000193.1:0-12169 GCF_010692525.1 Moorena sp. SIO3B2 | reverse complement strand
CGGATTCGCGATCGCATTTAGTGGCGGTCTGTGGTCATACCCCTGCCAAAACACAAGATTTTGCTGAAACCCACGGCACTACAGTGGTGGATTCCTGGCAGCAATTGGTAGAACACCCGGAGCTTGATCTAGTATTTATTAGCACGATTAATCGGGATCATGGCACAATTGCCCGTGCTGCCCTTAATGCCGGGAAACATGTTGTCACTGAATATCCCCTTTCCCTTGACCCCAAAGATGCCGAATCCCTGATTACCCTAGCCAACGCTAAGGGCAAGCTCCTCCATGTAGAACATATTGAGCTTTTAGGGGGCTTGCATCAAGCCTTGCGCCAATCTTTGCCCAAAATTGGTGAACCGGTTTATGCCCGTTACGTAACTATTGCGCCGAAACACCCTGCACCCCGGGGCTGGACATTCAATCTGGAACTATTTGGCTTTCCCTTCATTGCTGCTCTTTCTCGCATTCACCGCTTTACAGACTTGTTTGGTGAAGTCGCTTCTGTGTATTGTCAATCCCAATTTTGGGATGCTGCTGATCAGTACTTTACTGCTTGTCTATGTAATGCCCAACTGCGCTTTACTTGTGGTCTAATCGCAGATATTACCTATGGTAAAGGGGAAATGTTCTGGCAGAGGTTACGGAATTTTGAGGTGCATGGAAACCAAGGCACACTGCTGTTTGAGGGAGACCAAGGTAATCTGATTAAGGCAGAGGAAACCAAACCAATTGAAGTAGCAGGGCGACGGGGTTTGTTTCTTAAAGATACCGCTATGGTAATTGACCATCTAGTTAAAGGAACACCCCTGTATGTCTCGACCGTAGATAGTTGTTATACTCTCAAGGTTGCAGATGCATTACGTGAGTCCGCAGCTACAGGTCATGCGATCGCTTTAATTTAGTTTTAAGCTATCAGCTATCAGCTATCAGCTAATGCGCACACTAGTTGAGGTACTATCAGCTATCAGCTATCAGCTATCAGCTATCAGCTATCAGCTTTGGGCCTGTGGCGACGCTACTTTAGGTGCTTATGGGCTACGGGAAAGTCCCAGCGTCGTTCGCACAGCGTGGCCAAACGCGCACGCGTGGCCGAAAGGCCAAGGCCAAAGCCTGTGCCACGCTAAGCGAATGGCTCACGGCTGTTCGCGTAGCTTGAGCTAAAAGCTCACGGCTGACCGCTGAATGCTGACTGCTGAATGCTTACATTTATCATTTGGTAAAATTTATCGTCAACATTTTATACCATAAAATTGACAACGACGTTGTATAAATTACCTAAAGTATATAAATCTTAACAAATATTTTAAACTTCATTACAAAATCAGATATGCCCTTGGCATACCATGATATCTTCTGTAAGATACATCGAGTCGGGTTTCCTATGGGCTGATTGGACACGCAGCTTTCCCGCTCTCGAACTACCTAATGGTAAAGTTAGACAAGGAGGACACTTTGGATTTGCATTCTACTCAACCCCACAATGATCATGGTTGTGAAGGCATTAGCGATTATGTCGCCGAGCTTCAGTTTCACATGGCACTCCACGCCCGAAAATTAGTTCCTAACCTCACTACAGCAGCAGATAGTAGAGAGCAACTATTGCAGCAAACCCAAGCTAATTGTGAGAAACTGGCCTCCCGACAATCCCGTTCATAGAGATGAAGCCCTAGCGCGATTTGCAGCAATCAACGATTCTGTATACTGTAGCGCCTCTTGCCAAACCTGATAGCCAAGAGGCGTTAAATGTATGCCATCAGTTGTCAAGTTGTGCTGCATCTGACCTTTACTATCAGTAAACAACTTGTGAAGATTGAGATAGGCTGCTCCTTCTTGTTGAGCAATCTGAGCAATTTGTTGATTAAGATTACGAATGCGCTGATTAGAAATAGCAGTAGCTCGTGTCGGTAAAATCGACTGGATAATCAGTTGAGCTTGTGGGTGATTTTGCCGCAATTGACGGGTAATCTGGCGCAGATTATTGACAATAACTTGGTCGGTTTTCCCCTGACGCAAATCATTGATACCTGCCATCACATAAATTGTATCAGGACGAGTCTGGGAAAATGCCGATAATCGACTCAAAATTTGACTGGTATTCTCACCAGAAATGCCTTGATTGAGCCAAAGTTGATATTTAGGTAATCCCTGTGCCGGTAACCACAAACTTAGGGAATCTCCCACTACCATAGACAGACGATTGTTACCCTGTCCGTAGGCAACAGCTCTGGCTTCCTGTGCCAAGAGTTGTTTCCATTGCTGATAGGTAGGTTTGCTCAGAGGGACTCCTTTGTGATTTAATCCCTTTGCCCAAAACGATGAGAAACTATGAGCAGGTAAGCGAGTATAAAGTTTGCCAGCTCTGAGGGCAGCTAATCGTTGATAATACAGTTCCGTTCCCGACTTTGGTGAAGGAGTAGCAGGTCGATAGTTGGGTAAACTTTGCCGATACTTTACACCAAGTTTCGCCCCCCTAGCCCCCCAACTTTGCGGTGCGACCCGTGGCGAATTTAATTCGCCAACGGAAAGCGCACCGGAGGGGGAAATTGAGTTAAAGTCCCCCAGAATTGGGGGATTTAGGGGGCTTGCAGCTAAAGGTAGTGAGGTCAATTCATCTGAAAACGGCTGTAACAATTTAGTAGGGCTACGTTTCTGCCATTGACTACTAAATTGAGGAGAGGAAGTTTTGACAGTGGTTTCTAAAGTAGGGACAATCTTGTGACTAACCCCAGCCTGCAATGCTTTATTAGCTGTTGACACTAACAGGGTTGAGAGGCTATCTGAGGGATTGGCAGGTAGGGGTGGTGGTGGTGGAGCAGACATTGCTCCTCCAGTGAGTAAAGTTGTTGTTAACAGATATAAATTGCTCATAATTTGCCCACTTTCCTCTCTATACTCTTTTGACATCAAACAATCGAGGAAATCCGGACAACTTTAAAGCACTTCTAATATAATGTCAGCATAATGGCGTTGCGTCAGTCTTTGAATGAATATGAGTAGAGTGGGCATCCTGCCCGCCCGGAAATATATTGAAACTGGCAAGATGCCAGTTCCACGCAAGATGCCCATTCCACAGGTGCGACCCGTGGCGAATTTAATTCGCCAAGTAAGAGCGCACCTAAGCAAGATGCCCATTCCACCTCACTCTTAAAATCATTCCATTATTCAGCAACGCCAACATAATTACCCTTAATCAAATCTCCCCATCTCCCCATCTCCTTAATGATGGGTATTCAACTTAATACCCATCATTAAGGAAGGGATAGCTCAACGCGCACCGATCCGAATCACATCTCCATCGAAGGTTGGGAGTGACAGCACAAAGGGATCAGTGGAATAGGTCAATGCCTGTTCTTCCAGAATACCGATGGCAATTTCTTCACCCATGCGCAAACTATCATAGTAGTCAGTAAAATAGTGAACCCCAGCCATATTGCGACCAATGGAAATATTGGCAGCGAGTTTGTTCAACTCACCCTCCAGAGTCAAAAAATCCCTCGTACGCTCTGAAACAAGTCTCGCCTCACCTTTCCTGTAAGCAGATGGATCAGGGGCACGGAACACAATAGCCTGATCTTTGGGGCTATAGCGTTTAAATCTGATCTGTGTCCTTGCTTGTCCCGGTTTTGGGTTTTTGACTGGTGTTTCTACTAAAACTGCACTAGTATCAAAGAATGCCTTAAGCATGGTCACACATGCCCCAGCAACAGCGGCATGTCCTGCACCATAGGCAGGGTGCATGGGAGACCCTTCAGGAAATGCCATTGGTAGTAGATAATTCTGTGAGCTAGAGCCATTTTGATTGGCTAGTTCCAAAATCGACTTGAGAGTACCGTTGCTTTCTAGTTCACGTTCAAACCTTCTAATGTACTTGATTAATGCTCTGGGTACACTAGCTTTAGCTTGATTAGGTAGCTCTTGAAATCGCCGTAATATTTCAATCCGGGCTGCCAATGCCTCTGGTCGCAGGCGAATATGGTTATTGAACTTCTGGAAGCGAACAGCTTTGAGTGCTCGTGTCGCTACTTCGGTAACCAAAGTTAAGATGTGTGGACCGCCATAGAGGGCAAAACCACCAGCATTGCGACGGGTTGCTGGATTAGCTGCTGCCACACCACCCCCAGAAAGATGATCAAAAACGGGATCGAAGGGTGTTTGCATCCCCAGGAGAATGATGCAAGCGTTGAGATAAGGTTCATAAAGAGCGTCGTAATGAACATAGGTTGCTAAATCCCGGGGAGTGGAGATAAATCGACGAGCTGGACGATCTGGTAGCTTAGGATTTTGATCATTCTCTAAAACATAGGTTTCTCTGTCTTGCTTAATTCCACGCTGAACCAAGACATAGTCTTCCATGTTGGTCATGTAATCTTGGCAGGGTGTTGCAATGGGAACCTTTTGATCAATTTGCAAAGCACCATAGGTAATTTTCCCCTCTGCAACGTTGCCACCACCATTGAGATCAACATTACCTATCAGTAGAAACTGAGAGAGATAGGGGCCGACTTCCACTCCTGGAGAAGAGCCTCGGAATACATTTTGCTCATCAAGCTTGCCTCTGGAATTTACCTTCCGAGGTCGTCCAGTTTGGTTGCGAATATAGTCGAGGGCATTGAGACGATTGATTGAACTCTCGATTTTGCTATTCGCTCCTCTTTTCTCAAAGTCATTGAGGGGCTGATCCCGCAGTATGGCTAATTCGTAGACCTCTGCTATCTCAAAAATTAGCTCTGGGTTAGCCTTACCGCTAGCATCCATTAACGGTGGTGCTGGAGGCATGGTAACCGCTTGTGGATCGGGTCCGTTTAGCTCAAAGACAACCCCTGCAGTTGGTGCTTGCCATTGTCTAAATTGCTCAAGCAGATCAGGGTTAGTCTCAGGTTTAATAGTGTAGTCTTGACCTGTAAATACTACCTCAAATTTGGCACCATGACGTACCCGATCAGAGAAGGGATCAATAAAGCCATCGTCCACTGCACGGCGAAACTCCACAAAATCCTGTGGGTCTTGTAGTAGCCCTGTATCAGGATTGTGAGGTAGCCCTTTGGTAAAGGACATAAAATACTGATCATCAGCATGTCGCTGTTCATCCCCATTGGCTTTATGGGTAGGATAGTCACGACTTCTGGCTAGTTTTGCAGCGTCAAGGCGAATGTCAAAAGACTTCTCTGAACGATTTGCCATGAGAATCTCCTTAGGGAAAAGAATTTTGATATGTTTTTAAGATGTCTATTCAAATCTAAAAAGTAATTTATGACTCTGACAGTACCCACAAGGGTACTTTTTTCAGGAAAAAAAATCGGTTGGTTTGTAAGGATTTAGCCGTTGGCCGTAGGCCACGCTACTTGAGGTGCTGTCAGCCGTCAGCCGTCAGCCGTCAGCCACAGGCTCACGCTAGGCGAACAGCTTAAAATAAACCTCTGCCCTTGAGAATTTTATAGTTCGAGATTAATGAGAATGAAAGTCTTGGAAAAAGCCCTACAACTAATCCTTAACAAAATACCAGTAGCTCAATTCTTCCAAAGCAATATCATTCTCTGGCTGTGGAGCACGGAAATAGGAATGGATCGGAATTAACTCAGCAACAGGATGTGCTGATGGTTCAGAAATAATCTGTTTGATTCGGCTCAAGTAGTTTAAAGCGGTGCTATCCCAGGTGTAATATTTCAAAACATACTGCTGACAACGTTTCTGTAACCTTTGCCACAGTTTTTGATCACAAAGTATTTCCCTGATTCCTCTAGCAATATCTGCTGGATCATTGGGATCGACTAACATACCATAGTCTTCATCCCCTACTTTTAGACTTTCACCGACACCACTATTTTTTGTCACTACTATCGGTAATCCAGCCGCTGCTGCTTCTAAAGGAGCAAGACCAAAGGGTTCAAACAGGGAGGTAAGAGTAAACACCGAACCACGCTGAGCAAAATACCGATAGGAGGCGGCTAATGCTGGTTGATCGGGTACTGAGAAAGCACTAATTTTACCCCACAAATTTTTTTCTCGTACTACTTCCCGGATGGGACCGATTACTAGTTTTTCGGTCTGTTGATCCTGGACTTTTTCTTGCAAGGGGTTATCCAATCCACCAGTAATCAGCACCACATTGGCTTTCTCTTGGACTATCACATCGTCAGCAAATGCTTGCACTAAACCTAGGAGGTTTTTCTTGGGATCTAAACGGCTGGATGCCAAGATAGCTGGTAGATTGCGCCGTGACTCACTGATATCCCGGCGCAATCGCTGTTCAATCAGTTGATAAGTCGCTTGTTCATTATGAGCGATCGCATCGGAACCAAAAACAGAAGCATTCACTCCCGGTGCAATCACGGCAAATCGATGATCATCTTCTACATCCACTGCTCCACGATAAGCATGATGACTGTACTGTTGGAACCGCTCTTGTGCGGTATTAGTAATATTGAGGGCTGAGTGGTTCATGCTCAACCGTTCGGCTAGGATCCGGTATCGGAAATTGTAATAGTGATCAATTTCCGCCAGATTCTCTGGAGTGACGTGGAGTTTATCCATTTTTTGAGCCCCTAGGGAATGACCTGTGAAAGTAAAAGGGATCCCGGTCTGTTGCTCAATCAGCACTCCACACAGTCCCCCATCACTATAGTGGGTAGTCATGATATCAGGGAATCGACCTTCCTCTCGATAAAACTCCAGGATGTTTGGTACCCAGTCTTGGACGAGATAGGGCCATAACAACTCCTTGCGCAGGAACTCTTGTAGTCCGGCTGGCAATCGGATAATCCGAAGGTTGTCTACACTCCCATAGCAATCAAATGTCTCGGCAAATTCTGGCCAATCCGGATCAATGATGTGGCGGGTGAGAATATCTACTTGGTGACCTTGTTTTGCGATCGCATCTGCCACTTGCCTGACATAAACCAACTGACCACCGAAATCGGGATGTTCGCTAATGTAGCTATTTTTATGGTCAAAATTACCGTGAGGGTTGAGAAATCCAATGTGCATCACACTGACTCGAATAAAAACAAACTGTTACCAAACCCTGACAATTCCTAGGATTGACAATCCGGGTTGAGCTTGTTTTGGGGCTCTTATGTTAATTAAAAATTAAACTTATAATTATATTATGAAATTGGGTGGTTTTCACGACACATTTAATAGTTTTTAATGTTAACTTATATTAAGAAGCCTCGGGAAAGACGAGATCTGTTGCATAAATAGCCAACAACAGGGTGATAACTACGATAGTTTAGTTACCTCCTAAAAACTGACTTTTACAAAAGGTCTAGGGTGAAGGCAGGGACGTTATTCGTAATCAATCGTAAACAAAATCAATCGTAAATAAATTCAGGAGAGGTAAGACATTCTATGGTTAGTTCTATGGTTGGTTCTATGGTTAGTGAAGCAAAGACCCAATCTCCTCACCATGTGGTCATTGTTGGTGGCGGATTTGGTGGACTCTATGCTGCTCAGGCTCTGAGAAAGGCACCAGTGAAAGTAACTCTAATCGATAAACGGAACTTTCATTTGTTCCAGCCCCTACTCTACCAAGTGGCTACCGGGGGCTTATCCGCTGGTGATATTTCCTCACCCCTGCGGGCAATCCTGAGTCACCAGAAAAATACTCAAGTGCTGATGGGGAAAGTAATTGGTCTTGACCCGAACCAGAAAACCGTTCAACTAGCAGACAAAGAAATATCTTACGACTCCTTGATCGTGGCCACTGGCGTTAGCCACCACTACTTCGGTAATGATCAATGGGCACAAGACGCTCCTGGTTTGAAAACCATTGAAGATGCCCTAGACATTAGACGTCGGATTTATTCTGCCTTTGAAGCAGCAGAAAAAGAAACTGACCCCGAGAAACGTCGCGCTTGGTTGACCTTTGTGTTGGTAGGAGGCGGACCAACTGGAGTGGAATTAGCCGGAGCCATGGCAGAATTGGCTTACGACACCTTAAAAAATGACTTCCGCGATATTGATACCTCCGAAGCGAGGATTGTGCTGTTGGAAGGGATGGATCGGATTTTGCCTCCTTACCCACCGGAGTTATCAGTAAAAGCCCAAAATTCTCTGGAACGGTTAGGGGTGACAGTACAGACAAAGACTCTAGTTACTAATATTGATAATGATATAGTTACCATGCGTCGAGGAGAGCAGGTAGAGGAAATTAACGCCAAAACTGTTCTGTGGGCAGCAGGGATGAAAGCATCTGCCATGGGCAAGGCGCTAGCAAACGCTACTGGTGTCGAGCTAGACCGGGCTGGACGGGTGATAGTACAACCGGATATGAGCTTGGCCGGACATCCGGATATTTTTGTGATTGGTGATTTGGCGAATTTCTCTCATCAAACCGGTAAGCCCCTACCAGGAGTTGCGCCAGTGGCGATGCAACAAGGCAAGTATGTATCTACTCTGATTCAGAAGCGCCTCAAGGAGGAGACAGTACCGGATTTCCATTATCAGGATTATGGTAATTTAGCGGTGATTGGACGGAATGCCGCAGTAGTGGATTTGGGGTTTGTTAAGTTCTCTGGTTTCCCCGCTTGGCTAGCCTGGATTTTTATCCACATCTTCTTCCTGATTGAATTTGATAACAAGTTGCTGGTCATGATTCAGTGGGCATGGCATTACCTTACCTTTAAGCGCGGGGTTCGTTTGATTACCAATCTTGAGGAAGAACCAGCAGGGAATTTCGAGGAGAGAAGAGATTATCGGACTCCCGTACAGGTGTAGGGCTTTAGGGATTAGGGATTAAGTTGACACTCCCCGGCCTAAAGGCGCGGGGATTCTTCACTCAACGACCCAACGTGGCTCTTCCAGACCGGAATCAAGAAGAGTAGAGGTTAGATCTCCTGAAGCGTTAGGATTTAAAATCCAAGTTCCGACGTGCCCCGTCGTACTTATGGCTCTGTTGCGGATATTAATGGCGGCGTTATGATCTCTATCTAATTCGCATCCACATTCACAGGCATGGGTTCGAGTAGAGAGAGATTTCTTCACAACTTCACCGCAGTTGGAGCAGTTTTGACTTGTATAGGCAGGATTTACTGCAACAGTTATCCGACCAAATTTAGTTCCAAAATGCTCCAACCATTTCCTGAATTGATACCAACCTGCATCATTAATAGATTTGGCAAGACAATGATTTTTTACTAGGTTTTTGACTCTGAGATCTTCATAGGCGACCAGATCGTTAGAACGGATTACGCAACGTGCGAGTCTCTTCGCATGTTCTTCACGTTGCCTACTTATTCTGAGGTGTTGCCTGCCTAGTCTATTTATGGCTTTTTTTCGGTTGGATGAGCCTTTCTTTTTTCGGGAAACCCGACGCTGACAAAACTTTAAACGCTTTTCGCCTTTTCTATAAAATCGGGGGCTAGGTTCAGAATGGCCGTCGGAATCTGTATAAAACTCTTTAAGTCCTACATCTAGCCCAATCGTCTTACCAGTTGAATCTATGTCTTCGCGTGCTACGACTGCAACGCAGAATTGGACATAGTACCCGTCAGCCCGTTTGACTATCCGAACCCGATTAATTTGCTTCTTGTCAAAACGCCACAAATCCCAGGTACCCTTGAGTTTAAGCTTCCCAATTCCTTTTTTATCTGTGAACGTTATCGACTTCTTGTCAGGGGATAATTTCCATCCTGATTTCTTATACTCGACAGAGCGACCACGTTTTTGGAATTTAGGAAAACCCTTTTTCCCAGGAATTTGTTTCTTGCAATTATCGTAAAACCGAGCGATCGATGACCACGCCCTTTCAGATGCAGACTGACGGGCAGTAGAGTTTAACTCATTAGCAAAAGGGAACTGCTTGGCAAGAATTTTAGAATACCTACTAAGATCACTTTTTCCTGTCCCCTTATTATCCAACCAGAGGCGAATACAGCTATTTCGGATGAATTTGACTGTCCGGATAGCTTCGTCTATAGCTGAATATTGGGATTCCTTCCCTTTCGCCTTAAACTCTAGTATTATCATTGACCTTGACCTTGACCTTCGGTCACGCTACGGGAACGGTCACGCTACGGGAACGAATATCGACCCCCTTCGATACATTTTTATATTAACAGAGCAGATATAAAAATGTCAAGCCTAGATCTAAAAAAGCCGTCCTAGAAGGACGGGGCTTTAAACCCAAGATTTTTGGTAAGCATTCAGCATTCAGCATTCAGCATTCAGCCATTGGCCTACGGCCAACGGCTGACAGCTGACCACTGACGGCTGACGGCTGACCACTGACCCTTACACTAGGCATTAAGTACTAAAACCATTAACCTAAACTTTAATCCCTAATACCATTAACCTAATACATGAGTCAGATTTCCTCTAAAGCATCTACTCCTTCCTCAATTAATCTATTGGAGCAACCAGCCGCTTGGCTGTACAGTTTCTGGAAATTTTCTCGTCCCCATACGATTATTGGGACGAGTTTAAGTATTTTTGCCCTCTATCCCATTGCCGTTTCCATGACTAACAGTGGTTGGACTTGGCAAGGATTCGGTCAACTGCTGGGAGCTTGGATTGCTTGTTTGTGCGGTAATGTCTATATTGTAGGACTAAATCAAGTCCACGATGTGGAGATTGACCGGATTAATAAGCCCCATCTTCCCATTGCTGCAGGGGAGTTTTCTCTGCAACAAGGTCAGCGGATTGTGGCGATAACTGGTATCCTAGCGCTACTGTTTGCTTGGTTATTGGGACCGTGGTTGTTGTTGATGGTCAGTATTGGTTTGGCAATTGGTACATGCTATTCCTTGCCACCAATCCGGCTAAAGCGGTTTCCCTTTTGGGCAGCGCTATGTATTTTTTCAGTGCGGGGAGCAATCGTTAATTTAGGTCTGTTTTTACACTTTAGTTGGGCATTGCAACAGGGACAAGTGATGATGCCCACCGCAGCAGTGTGGGCATTGACCTGGTTTATCTTAGTCTTTACCGTTGCGATCGCAATATTCAAAGATGTCCCAGATATCGATGGGGATAAGCTTTTCAATATCACTACCTTTACCATCCGCCTCGGTAAATTGGCGGTATTTAATATAGCACGGGGGGTGATTACTGCTTGCTATCTCGCCATGGTGCTAGCTAGTGTGCTGCTCCTCGGTTCAGTAAATATCCTCTTCTTGGTAGGAACCCATCTGGTAGCATTAGCAGTAATGTGGTGGCGCTCTTACCAGGTAGACTTGGAGGATAAAAATGCGATCGCTAGTTTTTATCAGTTTATCTGGAAACTCTTTTTCCTGGAATATTTGATTTTCCCAGCGGCTTGTCTTTTTAGACTATAGGGTTTCTCAATCAATCGAATCAACAGCCCGTCAGCCGTCAGCCGTCAGCCGTCAGCCGTCAGCCGTCAGCCGTCAGCTTATTTTATTCAAAAGCACCTCTGCATCAAGACAGCGTGCCCGTAGCGCTAATCGCTGATAGCTGATAGCACCTCAAGTAGCGTGCGCGTAGCGCTAATCGCTGATAGCTGATAGCTGACCGCTGATAGCTGATAGCTGATAGCTGATAGCTGATAGCTGAATACTTACAAAAAAATAGCCGTAGAAATACTATCCACGGCTATTTAAACTCCACAATAAGTCCGTTGAAATTGTTATATAGCAGTCGCCAGCGATGCAGAGGTGCGACCCGTGGCGAATTTAATTCGCCAACGGAAAGCGCACCTAAGCGGTCTTGGGGGTTTCCCCCATGAGCGACTGCATCAAGACAGGGCAGTTAGGACATTACAAAAGTCTCAAAGCTAAGTAAGCGCAAGAGTTTTACTTTTGACTTCTGACTTCTGACTTCTGACTTCTGCTATGTCACTCAGTTACTAAACCTAACCTGATGTGATCCTATTTGAGCAGACCGGAACCTTTGACTGGGGGGAAAACCCCCCATTAATTTAAGGTGTTATGGCAACAGCCAATACTTGGTTAGTGTAGTCATCACTTCACCTGGAACATCAGTCGCCTCCAGAGGAGTCCATTCGCAAATCTCCGCATACCCTAGGGCATACATCGTCTGCATACTATATATTACTGCTTCCCGAGACCCTTTCAGAGTGTGCTGAGCAGGTTGTTTCTTGAGGTTTTTAGTAAATCCTTGTCGCATAATTTAACAATTGAACTCATTGTGGTCATTTAATGATTATTGTAATGATTATGATTATAATTGTCAAGGGTTTAAAAAACTTTTTTTT